>JBDTAD010000564.1:0-8589 GCA_039924815.1 Lacisediminihabitans sp. | reverse complement strand
AGCCCCTTGCTGCAATGGGCGCTCGTGAGGCGTCGTTGATTATCGAATTGGTCAGGAACTTGGCTAGGTCGCGTGGTGTGGCGATGCTGGTGGTCGATCATAACTACACTCACATCTTCGAGCTGTGCGATCGAATCAATGTGATCGAGCAGGGACGCGTGACGCTGGATAAGCGGATTGAAGAGACGTCGCTGAACGAACTGACTGAGTTCATGATCACTTCGTACCGTCAGCAACTTCAATACGGCATCTAAAGGTCGCTCTGCCGCCGCGCTCGCTCTGACGTAGTAGCAGGCTGCTCAGTGCGCCCGGCGGCCACGCGCGAACGCCAGCGGCAACGTCGCTAGTGAGATTACTGCTGCAACAAGAAGCGCGGGAGGGAAGGCGAAGCTGGCGGCGAGTGACCCGACGAGGACTGATCCCACTCCCGATCCCACGTCGAAGCCAATGTTCCAGGCTGCGCTTGCAGTGTCGTAGTCCTCACGCCGCACAGAGGTGAGCGAAAGTAGCAGTGTCAGGTTTTGAAGGCCACCGTAAGCGATGCCCGCGAGTGCCATCGCAATCAAGAAAAGAAACACCCGGGTTGCGCCAGGATCTGCGACCGCATACGCCGCGAGGGCGAGTGCCACAATCGTGAGAACCACGAGTGGCCAGAGGAATGGGCGCGTGCCATAGCGATCGGCGAGTCCACCGATTCCCCAGCGCGTGATAGCAGCGGTGATGGTGAGCAGTGCGAGGCCACCGGTTGTTGCAGCCGCCGCGGACACCATCTGGGGTGCGAAGGTAATCAGGGCACCTCCAGCCAGCGTCGCACCGAAGAGCAGGAACATGGGGCGCAAGAGACCGGCGGGTATCCACTTTCTGCGAGGCCCGTCATCAGCGAAGGCCTTTGTGGCATCCGCATCGCTGGGGCGTTGCGCTCCGTCACTGTCATGAACGCGCCAGGCACGAGCGAGTCGGGGAGTGAAGCCGATCCCGAGCACAGGAAGCGTACCCAGGGCAAAAACCAGCCAGAAGCCAACGGAGTCGGCAAGCCAGGGGCCGAGTGGTAACAGAAGCACCTGTGGCACCGCGATGGCCGCGCCGTATGCGCCGATAGCTGCACCGTGCCGTGCCGGAGTGACGAGGTGGGCAACCGCAGCCGCCCCGCACACGGTCAGGATGCCGAAACCGATTCCGCGCACGCCCGCCAGCACGAGCACCCACCCCAAAGTGTTGGAAATGAGTTGGAGCAGCGACGGAACACCGAGCAGGGCGAGCCCCGCGCCGAGCACGAGTGCAACCCCAAAGCGGCGCAGCAGCCTCGGTACGAGAATCTGGGTCAGCACCGTAACGAAGAGCAGTACCCCATTGACTAGCCCGGAACCGGCTTCGTCGGCACCGCCTCGGACGGCCCAGAGCGGAGACACCGGAAACAGAGCGGCGTAACCCGAAAAGCCGGCCGCTGTGGCGACAAGAAGCGAGGGCATCCCCGCCGCGCGCCACACGGGAGCTTGGGCCTTTGCCGCCGATCCACTCATGGTCTCCAACTCTACTGAGACCTGATTGGGCGCCGTGCACGAGCGCAGTGAACGAAGGATCCGCCCAGCGCGTTCCTGCCCTGTTTGGGCACTCACTGACCGCTAAGTGCACCCTTCACGATAGACTCTGGTGTAATCCCCACCAATTTCGAAGGGATCAGTTATGCCTGCAATCGTTCTGATTGGCGCCCAGTGGGGCGACGAAGGAAAGGGCAAGGCCACCGACCTGCTCGGTGACCGTGTCGACTACGTCGTCAAGTTCAACGGTGGCAACAACGCCGGCCACACCGTCGTTGTCGGCGACGAGAAATATGCGCTGCACCTGCTGCCCTCTGGCATTCTGACCGAGGGCGTCACCCCCGTCATTGCCAACGGTGTCGTCATCGACATTGAGGTTCTTTTTGAAGAATTGGATGCGCTCAGCGCTCGCGGTGTCGACGTCTCGAAGCTGCTGGTCAGCTCGAACGCCCACGTCATTACCCAGTATCATCGCACGCTCGACAAGGTGACCGAGCGGTTCCTGGGCAAGCGGCAGATTGGTACGACGGGGCGGGGGATTGGACCGGCGTATGCCGACAAGATCAACCGAGTCGGCATCCGTATTCAAGACCTGTTCGACGAGAACATCCTGCGCCAGAAGATCGAGGGTGCCCTCGACCAGAAGAACCACCTGCTCGTGAAGATCTACAACCGTCGGGCAATCACCGTTGACGAGATCGCGGATGAACTACTCAAGCATGCCGACCGGCTGCGGCCCATGGTCGCTGACACCAGCCTGCGTCTGAGCCAAGCCCTCGACGCTGGAAACACCCTGCTGTTCGAGGCCGGGCAGGCAACGATGTTGGATGTCGACCACGGTACGTACCCCTTCGTCACGTCCTCCTCAGCAACCTCCGGCGGTGCAGCGACGGGTTCCGGAGTTGCACCGAACCGCTTCGACCGTGTGATCGGCGTCGTCAAGGCGTACACGACCCGCGTGGGTGCAGGGCCCTTCCCGACCGAGCTGTTCGACGAGTCCGGCGAGTTTCTGCGCGAGCACGGTTTTGAGTTCGGCACCACGACCGGCCGACCGCGTCGCTGCGGCTGGTACGACGCTCCGATCGCGCGCTACTCTGCACGCATCAACGGCATCACCGACTTCGTGCTCACCAAGCTTGACGTGCTCACCGGACTCGAGCAGATTCCGGTGTGTGTTGCCTATGACATCGACGGTGTTCGGGTGGATGAAGTGCCGGCCTCGCAGACCGACTTCCACCACGCGGTTCCCATCTACGAGGACTTCCCCGGCTGGACCGAAGACATCACCGGAGTCCGCAGCTTCGACGATCTCCCGACGGCGGCGCAGGACTACGTGCTCGCGTTAGAGAAGATCAGCGGATCGCGCATCTCGGCGATCGGTGTAGGCCCCGGCCGCGACGCGATCGTCGTGCGTCACGACCTACTCGGCTAGCCCCGCAGATCAGACCACGCTGAAGCCTTCAGGCAGCGGTGCCCTTCCGGTCAGGGCGAGAAGCACGTCTTCGCCGTGACCTTGGGCGACCGTGAGTCCCGAAGCCAAAGTGACGGCGGATTCGAGTGCGTCCGTCGGCAGTCCTGCCGCGATGCCGGTGGCGCGCGAGAGGTCGATCGAGTGCACGACGAGCTCGAACACTCTGGTGCGCAGGTATTCACCGAGGGGAAGCGTCAGACCACCGATGACGGTAATAGCCCGGCCGGGTGGCTGTGAGTCCAGCAGTTGCCAGGCGCGGATCAAAGTTTCTGTGACGCGTGGAACGGGATCGGAACCCAGCCATTTTCCGGCCTCGACACCGCGCGCTTCGACTGCCGCAGCATCCGCCGTATCTGCGGACATGGCCGTGATGGCTGAGTAATACGCTTCCGCGGTCGGCACTGTGACTTCGCCTGCGGGTGCGAGCGAGAGGTACTTCTCCACGGTGATGATCGACCGTGCTGTGTGCCCGGCGAGACTGCGAACGGACCAGTCGCCGATTCCGGGTAGCTCCCAGTGCTCGGGTTGGATCTGCCCGAGCAGAGTAAGGAACGAGTCCGCAGAACGGAGGAAGGTCTCTGTGTTGTCCATGGTTGTGATTCTGGCATCCGCTGATTCGCGGATCTACATCTGCAGGATGACACGAGCAGATCTTGCGGCGGATGTGTGAGAGCGCGCTGTCGCCAAACATAGAAGCATGACCGTTTTATCTGCGCATAACCTGACCAAACACTACGGAGACACCGCCGCGCTCGCTGGAGTCGACTTCGCGATCGGCGCGGGCGAATCTGTGGCAATCATGGGCGCCTCCGGCTCTGGCAAGACCACGCTGCTGCACTGTCTCGCGGGAATTCTCACCCCAGACAGTGGCGAAGTGATGTTTGATGTTCCCGGTGGGGACTCCGTCATCGTCAACCTGCTCGGTGAGGGTGCACGCTCACGGCTACGACGCGAGTCATTCGGGTTCGTCTTTCAGCAGGGCTTGTTGGTTCCTGAGCTCACCGTGATTGAGAACGTGGCTCTTCCGTTGATGCTTCTCGGGCAGACGCGTCAACAGGCGATCGGTAATGCGCGACCCTGGCTCGTTGCGCTCGGCCTACAGGGTTTCGATGCTCGACGCCTTGGGCAGCTTTCTGGCGGGCAGGTGCAGCGGGTGGCGATCGCGCGCGCACAGGTGACCGGCGCATCCGTGGTTTTCGCGGACGAGCCCACGGGGGCGCTTGATTCCGCTACTTCCGATGAGGTGATGACCGCGCTTATCCATTCCAGCACGGGCAGGGGGCGTTCGCTCGTCGTCGTGACCCACAACGAGGATGTCGCGGCACGCTGTTCGCGCACGGTTCGGCTACGTGATGGTGTTGTGCTCGCCCAGGAGGTGCAGGCATGAAAACCCTGAGGTTGTTCCGCATGCTCTCGCATTCCCAGAAGGCAGATAGGGCCACGGTCCTGTTGCCGATAGTGGCCTTCGCGGTCGTCACCGCACTGCTGCTGATCGTTTTGGGCGGTGCCTTCGCTTTCTTCACCTGGACTGGGTCCGACGCAGAGACCTACAAATTCCTCGCCGCGGTCGCCATCGCGCTATTGGTGGTGCCCTTGATGACACTCGGCGGGTCCGCTGCCAGACTCTCGGCGCGCAGACGCGATGACCGGCTCTCGACACTGCGGCTGCTCGGTGCAACCCCGGCACTGGTTGCCACGCTCACGGTGATTGAATCGACAGTGCTAGCAGTAGTCGGCGCGATCGCCGGCATCATCGCCTACGCTGCTCTCGTGCCCGCGGTTCAGCTCATTCCGTTTTACGGTGGCGAGCTCGCCGGCAAGATGTGGTTGGCGCCGTGGGTAGTCGTCATCGTGGTTTTTGCCGTTGCTGCCCTCGCTGCGCTGAGCGCCGTGGTGGGACTCCGCGGTGTGATCGTCACGCCCCTGGGCGTACGCACCAAGCAGAGCGCGCCGCGCACGCACTGGATTCGGCTGGCCCTGGGTGCCGTCGTGATTGTTGCCGTGTTTGTTGCGATGAAGTTGCTCACGGCAGAAGCCGGGACCTTCGTTGTGGTGTTAGTACTGGGAGTCGGCTTCGGTGTGACCATCGCCGTGCTGAATCTGGTCGGTCCGTTCGTACTGCGCCGGGTGGCGAAGCGAGGTGCGCGCGTAGCGAAGACGCCAGCACGGCTCTTGGCCGCGCGCGGCATCCTCGAATCCCCCAAGGCGGCCTGGCGGCAGGTGAGCGGCGTGGCGATGACAAGCTTCATCGCCGTGTTCGCGGGCGTAGCGATCGCTGTGTCGGATGGGGCGGAAGGCGACGGTCTGTTCCCCGACATCCGCACCGGTGTGGTCATCACCCTGGTCGCATCCTTCCTCATGGTGGCGTGCTCCGCCGGCGTCAACCAGGCGTCGGCCATTCTCGATCGCCGCGACCTCTACCTGAGCCTCGATCGTCTGGGCATGCCAACCAACACAATGGATGCGGCGCGCACCCGCGCGGTCATGTCGCCGTTGCGCTGGGTCACGATCGGTTCCGCGCTCACCGCCGCACTCGTGATGCTGCCTCTAACGGGGATGGCGCTGCTCAAGGATCCGACGTCTCTCCTCATCATCGTGGCCTGTCTCTTGGCGGGCATCGCGGTCGTCTGGCTCGGGCTCCGCGCGACGAGACCGGTGCTCACGCGGGTGCTGAGTGAGCCGGAACACGCTGCGATCTAGAATCAGGCACATGGACAGTGTCTTCGTTATTGTGGGTGCCGGTCTGGCCGGTGCCGCGGCCGCAGAAGCGCTCCGTGCGCGGGGATTCGATGGCCGGATCGTTCTCGTCGGCGCGGAGAACGAGTTGCCGTATGACAGGCCGCCGCTGTCGAAGGACTACCTGCAGGACAAGTCCGAGAAGGCGAAGCTCTACGTCCATCCTCAGGAGTGGTATGGCGAGCACGACATTGAGGTGCGTCTAGGGGCCGGCGCAACGGCGATCGACCGCGTAGCTCACGAGGTCACGCTGGAGGATGGTGAACGGATCCATTACGACAGGCTGCTGCTGACCACGGGCGCTTCGCCGCGGCGCCTTAAGGTGCCGGGAGCTGACCTGGATGGAGTGAAGTATTTGCGCGACGTCGACGACTGTGAAGCCCTTAAGGCGGTGTTTGCGAACGCTCACCGCGTGGTGATTATCGGTGGTGGTTGGATCGGCCTGGAGACCGCAGCTGCCGCTCGTGCCGCCGGATGTGAGGTCACCGTGATCGTGAGGGGCGAGTTGCCGCTCGCCACAGTGCTCGGATCCGAGGTTGCGCAGCACTATGCCGTTCTGCACCGCCGTCACGGTGTTGAGTTTCGGCTCGGAGCCACCGTGGACGAGATCACCGCGGAGTCAGGGCGAGTCGCTGGGGTGCGCTTGGCTGACGGAACTGTTCTCGACGCGGATGTTGTGGTCGTGGGAATCGGCGCGGTCGCCAACACCGCGCTGGCAGAAACGGCTGGCCTCGTCATTGACGATGGTGTTGTGGTCGACGAACACTTGGCGACGACCGACCCCGACATCTTCGCGGCCGGCGATGTGGCGAACAGTTACTACCCGCACTTGGGACTGCACCTGCGTCTGGGCCACTGGTCTGCAGCGCGCAGGCAGCCCAAGGTGGCAGCGGCGGGAATGATGGGCCAGGCCGGCGCCTACGACAACATCCCCTATTTCTTCTCCGATCAATGGGAGCTGGGGATGGAGTACCTGGGGTACGTACCCAAAGGCACCGGCGCAGAGGTTATCTATCGGGGGGACGTGGCCACGGGCCGCTACCTCGTGTTCTGGCTGGCATCCGACCGGGTACTCGCCGGGATGAATGTGAACATCTGGCACCTCACCGGTGCGATCCGCACGCTGGTCGCTTCCGACGCTCGGGTGGATCCCGCCAAACTTACTGACCCCGCGATTGCCCTGGACGAGGTCTTCGCTTAGCGAACGTCCCCTAGGTCAGGTCAAGTGCCGCGCCGGCAATCCGACCGCCTGCCACTGCTTCGTCTAGGGCGACGGTGTCGATAACCTCGACGCTGCCGACGTTCACGACAAAGGCATCGAGGCGCATCCGGGTGATCGTGGCGGCATTAATCATCTGCCGAGTATTGTCCGTGAGCGGCAGAGCCAGAACCACGGCGTGCGCCACTGGCAACAGGTCGCCAAGAAAGCGAGAGGTTCGGATTTCGTCAATGTAGGGCAGGTCAGTCTGGCCGATCCGGTTGACCGCGAGCACCCACATACCGCTCTGCTTGGCCAGTTGCGCGACCTCGCTGCCCACCGGGCCCAGACCTATGACCAGGATGGTGCGGCCAGACAACGCTGATCCCATGAATTCGTCTAGCCGCGCGATCGCACGCGCCGCTAGCTGAGTGGAGCCTTCCAGTGACATCTCGTCCTCTTTTACGCGTTCACCAGCAGGGCATTCAATCCTGCGGCGGTGGTAACAGGGCGTTGGCAGGACAGGTCTTCACACACGTAGGCGGCTGGCACTCGGTCTATTTCACCACGTCCAGCTAACAGCGGCACGGCGCTCGACTCGTTCGGCTGGGCCGCCACGATGATCGTTCCGGGACGGGGTCGGCCAAATGCTGTGCGCACCAGCGCGTCGGTTGCCCGGCCGGGGCGGCCGACGATCGCGACCTCGCGCGGAGGCGCGGACAACGACTCGATCTGTCTCAGCAACCAGCCGTGTCGACTGGGATTGCTCACCGCATCCGCCTGCAGCACACTCACGCCGCCTCGGGCGAGTGCCGACCAGGCATAATCGCCGGTGAGTCCGGTGAGGATCAGACACACCTCGACCATGACGGATGTGCCGCACGGCGTCGCGTCGTCCCAGATCAGTTTGGGCCGGGTTTTCAGTGGAGCAATGACCTCGGATGTTTCGAACCAACCGCCGCCGTCGGCATCCTGGAATAGCTCGTTCGCCTGGGTCGCCAGCGTCAGCCCGCGCTCGAACCACAGGTCCTCACCCGTCGCCTGGAACAGTTCGAGATCCGCGAGCGCGAGAGCCGCGTAGTCCAGGAAGAAGCCTGCGACACTCGCGATGCCACCGCGCCAGACATGGTGGAGGTGGCCGTCGAGGAACAGCCGGTCGTGGAGGAAGGTCGCGACCTCGGCCGCTGCGGTGACCCAGTCTGGTTCGTCGAGGAGCATCCCCGCTCGCACCAAACCCCGAACCGCGAGAGCGTTCCAGTCCGTGAGAATTTTGTCGTCCAAGCGCAAGGGAGTGCGTGTCGAGCGCTCTCTCGAAAGACTCTTTCGCACGCGGTTCCACTCGGTCTCGAAGTCCTCCGCTGAGATCCCCAGGGATGCCGCCGCCTGTTCCCGAGGAAGGGCTTCGTGCAGGATGTTGGTGCCGTTCCAGTTGCCTGAGGGTGTCGCGCCGAGAAAGGCGCCCCATCGTTCTGGATCTACCCCGACTTTGGTCAGAGCGTTAAGCAGTTCGTCGTACGACCAGACGAAGTAACCGCCCTCGACGCCGCCGCTCTCAGCGTCTGTCGCAGAAGCGAACGCACCATCGCTCGTGCGTAGTCCGCCCAGAAGGTACTCGGCGGTGGCGCGCGCAGTGTTGGCGAGGTCAC
>JBDTAD010000563.1:0-2047 GCA_039924815.1 Lacisediminihabitans sp. | reverse complement strand
TGCTCGACGAGAACCGGCAGGGTGTGTACACCTGTGCCGGCTGCGGCGCCGAGCTGTTCCAGAGCGGAACGAAGTTCGATGCCGGATGCGGTTGGCCGAGCTTCTACGAGTCGATCAACCCCGACGCGGTGGAGCTTCTCACCGACACCAGCCTCGGCATGAAGCGCACGGAGGCTCGCTGCGCAAACTGTGGCGGACACCTCGGGCACCTGTTCGATGACGCACCGCAGACTCCAACGGGTGCGCGCTTCTGCATGAACTCGCTCTCGCTCAACTTCAAAGAAGACTGACCCCAGAGTGACCGCCCTCGACGCGATCCTCCGCCGCCGGTCTAGGCCGAAGGTAACGGAGGACGCCCCGAGTGACAAACAGCTGCTGCCGCTGATTACGGCAGCAGCATCTGCCGCCGACCATGCGGCTCTGCGCCCCTGGCGTCTGATTGCTCTTCGCGGTGATGCGCGCATCCGACTTGGCGAGGCTTTTGTGGCCGCGAGTGGGTTGCAGCTTGAGGATGCGCAGAAGCTTGCGTCAAAGCCGTTGCGCGCATCACTGCTCCTGGCGCTCGTTGTGCGACACCAGCAGAGCTTCAAGGTTGCGGCTTGGGAACAGGATGCGGCCGCGGCCGGCGTCGCCCACTACTTGAGTCTGCTTCTGGACGAGGCCGGCTGGGGCGTGATGTGGCGCACGGGCGGCCACACACGCACGGAACCCGTGCGCCGAATGCACGGTCTGGCCGAGAACGAACAGCTGCTCGGTTGGCTCTATGTGGGTGGTCTTACCGGCGACGAAAGCGGCCCGGCCGTCAAGAACCAGTTGAAGGATGCCCACAACTTCCTCAGCGCGATCTAAAACACGCGCCGCTCCCCAGTACTATGGGTGAGTTGTTCGCCTCCATAGCTCAGTTGGCCAGAGCACCGCTCTTGTAAAGCGGGGGTCGTCGGTTCGAATCCGACTGGGGGCTCTCCTAAAAGAGCCAAAGATTTGGCCCTTTTAGAAGAGCCCGCAAGGTAGAAACCCGCGCATCACGGCCTGCTCAGACACGCCCAACGATCGCAACGTGCGCTCTCTCCCAGCCAAAGATTTGTCCTTTTCACGAGAACGCTCGTGTCAATGGTGGATTTAAGCAGTCGTCGAGGTTTGGGAGCTCACTTTCGCACGTGACTGAGTTCCAACCCGCCCACGAGCAGGTTAACTCCGAACGCGAACTCGCCTGTCGGGTCACCCTCGCCGCCTGGTAGGCCACCGGAATCGGGAGCGAGTACACCGACGCTGTCGTACTGCATCCTTTGCTGCTCGTGCGAGACATGCCCGAGCACGAAGTGCAATAACGCCATCGCCGCACGTCGAGCCGTGGCTCCGTCGAAACCGCCGGCAGCGATCGCGGCGGCCAGCCTGTCCTGAGCAAGGGTGGAGCCCAGACCGAGTGCAAGCGTGCTCGCCACCACCTCTGCACCGTCGCGATAGGCAAGAAGCGCATCACGCAGAGCGGCTGCTTCGACGCGAACTCCGACCGTCCAATCGGAATCTGGATGTCCGGGGGCAGCCTGGGCCACGATCCGGTCGGCCAGCTCCGCGAGGAGGCTCTGTTTGTTCGGGAAGTGCCAGTAGAGCGCGCTCGGCTGAACTTCGAGCGCACCGGCAAGACGTCGCATCGTGAGATCTGGCAGGCCGTAGTCGTCGAGGATCCGCAGCGCCGTGCGCGCAACATCGTCGCGTGTGTGCCCGCGGCCAGTTCCGGTTACTGTCACGCCACCACTATAGTGAACACCGTTCTAGTGAACGCTGTTCAAGTGGATAGCGATGCGATACTCGAAAACGAAGGAACCTTAGATGGCTTATCCCCGCACTCGCCCCCACGGATCCCGTTTTCGTCGCCTCGACGCCACCGATCTGGCCCGAGTCGCGGTTTTCGCGGCGATCGTGGCAGTACTGGGCCTGCCCGGTGGCTTCTCCATTTTGGGCGCGGTACCGATCACCGCGCAGACGCTGGGCGTGATGCTCGCCGGCGCGATTCTCGGCCCCTGGCTGGGCGCCCTCTCGATGACCG
>JBDTAD010000562.1:0-3201 GCA_039924815.1 Lacisediminihabitans sp. | reverse complement strand
ATGAAGACACTGCGAGCGGATCTTGCTTCGGCAGCCCGCGAAGCGCGAGCGGATGCGCGTGGCGCCGGCCGCAGCGGCCAGGCAGATCCCCAACACCACGCGAGTACCAGCCACCTGCGTGACGCGGAGATGGCACTGGACGAGTTCCGGCACAACATGCGCGCAGACCTGCGCGGATGGGCGGTGCACACCGAGGTTTCTGCGGAAATCGTGACCACATTGAAATCCGAGTTGGATGCCCTGCGAAAGTCCCTTTTCCGCTAGATCGTCGGCCAGGGAATACTGGGGCGCCAATGAGGGTTCGGGTTGTCTGTGAGTTCTCTGAACAAGCGATAATTTGCGCGCGCCGCAACAGGTGTAGTGTCGCTCCTCGTGACTAACGAAGTTCGGTCGCCCAAGCGGTGGCTGATCGGTGAACCGCTGTCTACGGAAAAACTCGAAGGACAGCTTCTCCCGAAGCATTTGGCATTGCCTATCTTTGCCAGCGACGCACTGTCTTCCGTTGCGTACGCACCGGAACAGTTGCTCCTTATCCTCACCCTCGGTGGCTTGGCGTTTCTCAGTTTCGCGCCGTGGGTTGCCGCGGCGGTGGTGCTGCTGCTGATCGTTGTGGTCGCCTCCTACCGGCAGCTCATCAAGGCGTACCCCTCTGGTGGTGGTGACTACGAGGTCGCCCACAAGAATCTGGGCGAGAAATCCGGCCTGATCGTCGCATCCGCTCTTCTGGTGGACTACATCCTCACCGTCACGGTCTCGATCGCCAGTGGCGTGGACAACATCATTTCGGCGTTCCCGATGCTCAACGACGTGCGCGTCGAGATGTCTGTGTTCTTCATCATCGTGCTCGCAGCGGTGAACCTCCGCGGAGTGTCGGAGTCAAGCAAGACTTTTGCGCTGCCGACCTACCTCTTCATCCTCAGCATTGCGATCATGGTGGTGACCGCACTCATCCGCGCCGCCCTCGGTGAGACACCGATCGCATCCTCAGCGGCATACACCGTTAAACCGGAGACACTCACCCAAGTCGGATTCGTGCTGTTGCTGCTGAGAGCCTTCGCGAGCGGCTGTAGCGCGCTTACCGGTGTTGAAGCGATCGCCAACGGCGTTCAGGCCTTCCGCCGCCCCAAGATCAAGAACGCTCAGCGCACGCTCGTGCTCATGGGCGGCATCGCGATCGTGCTGTTCATCGGCATTACCGCCGTCGCACTGCTCAGCAAGGTGCACTACGCGGAGGCGCCCTGCGACCTGATCGGCTGGAAGGCCTGTGCCAGCCAACCGCAACCCAGCGTGATCGCGCAGATTGCTGCCGCGACCTTCCCCGGCGCCGGCCGGTTCATGTTCTACGTCATCCAGGCAGCGACGGCGCTTGTGCTGCTGCTCGCTGCCAACACGGCGTTCAACGGATTCCCGCTGCTCGGCTCGGTGCTGGCCCGCGACGCCTACGCACCCAAGTCGCTGCAGACCCGCGGCGACCGGCTCGTGTACTCCAACGGAGTGCTGCTGCTAAGCCTCGCGGCGATCATCCTCGAGGTACTCTTTCAAGCCGACGTCACCCGGCTCATTCAGCTCTACATCATCGGTGTCTTCATCTCCTTTACGCTCGGACAGACCGGCATGGTCGTGCACTGGACCAGGATGCTGCGCGAGGGCTGCGACAACCCTGGCCAGGTCATCCGCAGTCGCCTGATCAACGCCACCGGTGCAATCTTCACCGCCGTGGTTCTCGTGGTGGTCACCATCACGAAGTTCACTCATGGCGCCTGGATCGTGTTCGTCATCATGCCGGCACTCTTCGCCCTGATGCTCGGAGTCAACCGCTACTATCAGGGCGTCGAACGTGACATCACAGTCGACGCGACCACGACCTTCGGCGCCACCGGCGACCACGCGATCGTGCTCGTCGGCGGAATGCGCAAGCCGACACTCAAGGCTTTGGACTATGCGATCGCGGCACGGCACGCGAGTATTGAAGCTGTGCACGTGAGCATCGATGACGAAGCAACCGCTCTGCTGGAACAGCAATGGATCGATCAGAACATTCAGGTTCCGCTGCGCGTCGTTGATTCGCCGTATAGAGACATCAGCATGCCGCTGATCAAGTACATCAAGACCAGGCGTGCAGAGTTCGGTGCCGAAGTCGTCACCGTGTACACACCGCTCTACATTGTGGGGCATTGGTGGGAGCACCTGCTGCACAACCACAAAGCGAGACGTATTCGCCAGAAACTCGCCCTGTGTCACGGCGTCACGATCGCCCTTGTTCCCTGGTTGCTCGACTCTTCGAAGAAGCTCTACGCGAGGCCTGCCCGGCCGTTCCCCGGCCAGTCGCGACGCGGTGAGCCTCGCCGACCTATCGTGCGTAAGCCGTTGCCACCCGCTGGGCGAACGCCGCCCGTTCCCCCGGCGGCTAAGAAGAAGACCTCGGCACGCAAGTAATGGCACACTGGCGCGAGTTTCTGGCGGTCGCGGTCGGAGGGATGCTCGGCACGGGCATCCGTCTGCTCACTGACACACTGATCCCGCACGAGGCATCCAGCTTTCCCGTGAGCACCCTGCTCGTTAACGTGGTGGGGGCCTTCGTGCTTGGCGTGCTTGTCTCGAGCATCTGGGCCAGACCACGCACGCCGAACTGGGTGAAGGCAGGGGTCGGTACCGGGATCCTCGGCTCCTTCACGACCTTTTCTGCATTGATCACATCGCTGCTCGTCGAGGCAACTCTGGGGATGTGGTGGCTCGCGGTCGTCTACCTGTTCGCGTCGCTAGTTCTCGGCTTCGCCGCGGCGGCGCTTGGCCTGCGCGTGGGGCACCGCCTTCCCGCGCGGCCGGATCTGGTGGACGAGTGAGCATCCCCATCGTCATCGCCGTCCTCGTCGCCGGGGCAGTGGGCGCTCTTCTGCGCTACCTGGTGGCGCTCGCCTTCGCCGGGCGGTCGGGCTTTCCCTCTGCGGTGCTTGTGGTGAACGTGGTCGGCTCAGCTCTCAGCGGTGCGCTGCTGGCCCTCGCAACCCTCGGCGCCATCCCCCAGGAGCTCGATCTGATCATTGTGACCGGCCTGTGCGGTGGTCTCACAACCTTCAGCACCTGGACCGTGGAGACCATGCAACTCATCTTCGAGGGCCGAGTGCGCAGCGCGCTCTCGAACGTCTGGCTAAACCTCGTGCTGGGCATCGCCGCTGCAACGCTGTGCTATTTTGCCGTGAT
>JBDTAD010000561.1:0-8701 GCA_039924815.1 Lacisediminihabitans sp. | reverse complement strand
CGGGACCGTCTCATCGAGTGGCAAGCGCGGCCGTCTCGTGCCAAGAAGCTGTTCAAAAACGATGTCGATTCTTGGGCATACGAGTCTTCGCTAAGCGATCAGGATCTGGTGCACCAGCAAAAGGCTTGGTCGGCACAGCAGGCTGCCGCATCGACGAACCCGGTGCCCGTGACGCCGGCGGCTTCGGTCTCCGAAACTGCGTCATCCATCGCACCGTCACTTTCCGAGCCGGAAGTCCGGGCGAGCAGTCCGGCGGTTTCACGCCCTGAATCATCGGTATCTGAATCGTCGGCATCATCAACTCCCGAGCCAGTGAAGGAAGGCTTCTTCTCTCGCCCTGTACCAGCGACGGATGTCAGCAAGCGCATCACGCCACCGGCGGACGACGACCTCTAACAGCGACCGGTGCCCCCGGCAGGATTCGAACCTGCGACCAAGAGATGAGAAGCACCACGAGATCTTCTGCTTGGTGCCTAGCAGAGTGCCCCCGGCAGGATTCGAACCTGCGACCAAGAGATTAGAAGGCTCCTGCTCTATCCCCTGAGCTACGGAGGCGGGGAAATCGCTTCAACGATACCGGAGTGCGGTGTGAAGCAGTGTCAGAGCGCCTTTGCGAACGCCGTCAACACCTGATTCACCGTGGGGATGCCTTCGGCACGAAAAACTTCTTCCCCGTCGTCGGTGCACACGATAACGGTGGGTGTCGACCGGATGCCGGCGCGCTCGGCCTCGGAAACGTCACGCACGATGTCAAGTTCTGCGATCTTTGCCGCGGGGACCAACCGGGAAGCCTCGGCAAGTGCCGCACGAGTGATCATGCATGGTTCACAAAACGCCGAAGCGAAGAAAAGTACTTGCACGTCTGCCCTAACCGCAGAAATCTGCGTCTGATTCCCTACTGCCTGCCGCCGCGATCCTCGGGGTCTTCAACGTGCTCGCTGTCGGTCGGGTCGTAGGTGTAAGTCACGTGGTACTGCCCACCGAGTTCGCGCCACTCGCCCGCGTCGTAGTCGATCATCGCTTCTTTGCCGTCGACGCCGACGACAACCGTGATCGAGCTATCCCAGCTTCCATCGGTACTGATACGCCGATCGGTGCGTCCGTCGTTAGGGCCACCCTTGTAGAGCACGACATACTCGTCCCCGCGGGTCAACTGTGGTGTGTCTTTACTCATGTACCCATTGTCGCATCGAACATCGCAATCACGGCTGTTCAAGAAACATAACTAACTTATATAGTTTGGTTATATAGTTAAGCAATGGCCGCACTTGATCCCCTCCTCCATGACGTCATAGTCGCAGCACACCGCCTCACCAGAATCGCCGCCCACTCCGCCGGAAGTACCACTCCAGCCGCAGTGTGGAGCACGCTATCGATTCTCAGCACCGACGGTCCACTCCGCATAGGGGATCTCGCGAAGATGTCCCGGGTTAGCCAGCCGAGCATGACGAAGTTGCTGCAGCGTCTCGTCGAGGAAGAACTCGTCTATCGCATCGCCGATGTCGAAGACTCGCGCGCTTGGCTGATCGCCATCGGCCCCAAGGGAACCGCCGCACTCGGAGCATGGCGAGTCGAGCTCAGCACGCAGCTCGGGCCGCTCTTCGCCGATCTGACAACGGACGAAGCCGAAATCCTGCAACGGGCTGCACGCATTCTTACCGCACGTACCGATACCAAGAGGAAGGTGGCCTAGTGGCCCACGAACACGGCTCCGAGAGCACGACAAGCATCCTGAAACAGCCGAAACAAGTATGGGCGGTGGGCTTCGCGTCTGTCATCGCCTTTATGGGTATTGGGTTGGTTGACCCGATCCTGCCCGCCATCGCGAGCAAACTGGACGCCACCCCCACCCAGACCGAAATGCTGTTTACCAGCTACCTGCTTATCACCGGTATCGCGATGCTCTTCACGAGTTGGATTTCCAGCCGTATCGGCGCGAAGCGCACTCTCCTCATCGGCCTAGCGTTGATCGTGGTTTTTGCATTCGCTGCGGCGCTCAGCGGCAACGTGGCAACCATCATCGGGTTCCGCGCGGGCTGGGGTCTCGGCAACGCACTGTTCATTTCGACGGCGCTTGCGACTATCGTGGGCGCGGCCAGCGGTGGCACCTCATCCGCCATCATCCTGTATGAGGCGGCGCTCGGACTCGGTATCGCCATCGGCCCCCTCCTCGGTGGCTTACTCGGCAACATCAGCTGGCGTGGGCCATTCTTCGGCACCGCCGTTCTTATGGCCATCGGGTTCGTAGCGATCGTGGTGCTGCTCGGCAAGGATGATCCTGCGCAACGAGTGCCTGTGAAATTCTCCGCGCCGTTCCGTGCACTGGGAAACCCGGCGTTGGCGGTGCTTGCAGCGACCGCTCTCTTCTACAACATCGGCTTCTTCGTGCTCCTGGCATACACGCCGTTCCCGCTGAAAATGGGTGCGATCGAGCTCGGATTTACCTTCTTCGGATGGGGTGTCGCCCTCGCCGTGACCTCGGTCTGGGTTGCGCCACTCTTCACAGCCGCCATGAAGCGCACCACCGTGCTGGCAATCGTGCTGCCGCTTCTTGCACTCGACCTGGTCGCGGCTGGAATTTTCATTTCGTCCCAGCTCGGACTCGTCATCTCTGTGATCGTGGGCGGTCTTCTTCTCGGTGTGCTCAACACGGTGCTGACCGAGTCGGTGATGGAGGCGACAGACTTGCCGCGCTCTGTGGCGTCATCCGCTTACTCCGCAGTGCGCTTCATCGGTGGTGCTATCGCGCCGCCGCTCGCAGCGGAACTCGCCATTATCTTTCTGCCGTCTACCCCGTACTACTTTGCAGCCGGGTCCGTGATCGTGGCCACGATCATCCTGATTGCCGGGTCGAAGAAGCTGTCGCACATCAACGGAGTCAAGGAGTCCGCGCTTGAGGAGGCAGAGTCCATCGGTATCGGCGAGGGCCTCTGATCGGTCGACTGTGCTGGCCGCTCCCCCCTCGGCGATAAGATCGAAAAATGCCGAATAACTCTGATCGACTCGTCTGGATCGACTGCGAAATGACGGGACTCGATGTAGAGATCGACGAGCTCGTGGAGGTCGCGGTCGTCGTCACCGATTTCGAGCTCAACATCCTCGATCCCGGATTCGACATCGTCATCAAGCCCAGCGAGGCCGCCCTGAACAACATGGGAGACTTCGTCACCTCCATGCACACGGCGTCGGGCCTGCTCGACGCGATCCCCGACGGCGTGAGCCTCGCAGAGGCGGAGACCGCGGTGCTCGAGTACATCCAGAAGCTGGTCCCCGGCCAACACCAGGCACCGATCGCCGGTAACACTATCGGCACCGACCGCACCTTCATCGCGAAGTACATGCCGCTCGTTGACGATCACCTGCACTACCGCAGCGTGGATGTCTCGTCTATCAAGGAGCTCTCCCGTCGCTGGTTCCCTCGGGTCTACTTCCACGCACCCGAGAAGCACGGCGGGCACCGCGCGCTCGCCGACATCCTGGAATCGATCCGCGAACTCGAGTACTACCGGCGGGCCGTGTTCACGTCGAACCCGGGCCCGACTACGGAACAAGTTCAAGCCATTTCCGCAGAGGTCATCGAAGGCTTCGCCCATCACCTCTAAGTCGCCGCAGCCGTCCTTGAGTGAGTGGCACCCATCACCCGGAAGCGTGTATTAGACTCGTGTGGCTGCTTCATCGCAGCAGGCATGGTGGTCGTAGCTCAGTTGGTAGAGCGCTGGCTTGTGGAGCCGGATGCCGCGGGTTCGAGCCCCGTCGATCACCCCACGGTAATGATTACGGCAAGGTAGTTGATTGCGGCAAGGTAATCGTCACGACAAGAATGGCCCCGCCTCAGGCGGGGCCATTCTTCGTATGTCAGGCTGGATACATGCCGCAGACCCTGGAACGCACCGAACTGCGGGAGAACACCGTTCTCAACACGCTTTGGGTCACCATCGTGTGGAATGACCCGGTCAACCTGATGAATTACGTCTCCTTCGTGTTCCGTAGCTATTTCGGATTTTCCAAGGAAGAGGCCGAGCACAAGATGCTGCAGGTGCACAACGAAGGGCGTTCCGTGGTCGCGACGGGCCCGCGCGAAGCCATGGAGCGGCACGTCGAAGCAATGCATGGCTACGGACTGCTCGCAACCGTTGCCAAGGCGGATGTATGAGGGCCTTCACCGTGGAAGACGACGGCACTGTCTCGGCAGTACTGGCCATCGACGAAGTCGCCATTCTTGTAGATCTCACCGGCCAGATCAGCGACTTGCTGCAAGAGAACCCACAGGATGACGATGCGCTGCGGCGCCTGCTGCCCGACGCATACCCGGATGACCGGGCCGCCTCCGCGGAGTTCAGGCGTTTCACCGCCCCCGGTCTTCTCGATCGCAAGTCGGCTACGGCATCCGTGATTCTCAGCACGCTGAGCAACTCGAACGCTGCCAGAGCCGAGTCGGGACTTGGCGCAGAGGCACCCACCATTGTGCGGCTCGACCCCCAGCAGGCACAGTCTTGGCTCACCGCTCTCGGAGACCTGCGGCTGGTGATCGCCGCGCGACTGGGCATCGTCAAGGACGGCGACGAAGGCGAACCTGGTGCCGTCATGACTGAGGTGTATGACTGGCTCGGTTACGTGCAGGGTTCGCTGGTCGAGGCGATGGATCAGGCGTGACCGACTCCGGAACGCTCGGCGAGCGCATCGACTCAGACGAGTTCGAACGGCTCGTGATCGCGGAATTGGACCTGCTCCCCGACGAGATGATGGACGGACTCGAGAATGTTTCGTTCACCGTCGAGGATCTGGCAGAGGATGGCTCGCTCAACCTGTTGGGGCTCTATCACGGCATCGCCCTTACCCACCGTGACAACTACGGATTCGGTGAGCTGCCGGACCGTATCACGCTCTACCGAGTACCGCTGCTCTCTGTAAGCCGCACCCTCGACGAGCTCAAAGAACAGATTCATGTGACACTCGTGCACGAGATCGGCCACTTCTACGGCCTCGACGACGACGCACTGCACGAACTCGGCTGGGGTTAGCAATCAGGCACCCAGGAGTTCGCGGCCGTCGATAACGACATCGGCCAGCATCGACGGGCACTCCCGGTTGATAAACACCTGCTCCTGAGCGGCCCAACCCGCCCAGAACGGGCGATACGCGTCGCCATCGCGGGCGAAAGCACGACGCTTGCGCTCGACCTCGTCGAGCTCAACCCAGAGCCCGAAGCTCGCCAGCGCGCGATTAGAACGGCTGAGGGCTCCGCAGCCTTCAACGAGCAGGGGCCGTGACGGCTCGACCTCGTGCCATTCTGCCGGTGTATCGCTCTCCCAGTCCCAGCGTTGCCAGCGCGCGTCCCGTCCTGCCGCACGCGGGACCAGAACTTGGTCGTGAAGGTGTTCGCTGGCCGCCTGGAGCCCTTTCCATCCGGGGTACATGTCGTCGAGGCGGAGGAGGGTGAGTCCTCCGGGATAGGATGCGGCGAGCGTAAGGGCGAGCGTAGTTTTGCCGGATCCAGATCGCCCATCGAGCAATACGACCGGCAGTTCTGCGGATGTCGACATCCGCGTCACGAGGTCACCGACGTCCGCGACGATCACCGTTGTTTCAGCGTGCTCAGGCAAGAACGAACTCCCAACTTCCCAGCGCGACTGCCACCGATATTGCTATGGCGGCAACGGCAACGCCGATACCGATGAGCACGACCTCTCGTGCCCCGAATGGCGATGGCCTCGCCCAGGTGCGAGGAATATCGGAGCCGAAGCCCTTGGCCTCCATCGCGGTAGCGAGCTTGCTTCCACGGCGCACGGCGATCACGAGCAAAGCGAACGCCTGACCACCGAATCTCCGCACTCGCCCGCGGTCACCGACACCTCTGGCTCGGCGCGCATAGGCGAGCTGTCTCCAGTCGTCGATGAGCACTCCGACCAGGCGCAGCGCTGCGAGGCCGCCCAGCACAAACCGTGCCGGCAAGCGCAAAACCTGACCGAGGCCATCCGCAAGATCAGTGGGGTCGGTCGTGGCGAAGAGCACGATGCCGGGCAGCCCAATCGCGAGGATACGCAGCGCAATCGCGACTCCGAGCGTGAGGGAACCCTCCGTCACGCTCACGAAGCCGAACTGCCACAGCGTTGCGCCGGAGTCGCGGCCATAGAGCACGGTCGTGAGGCCGGCCAGCGGTGCCGCGACCCACAATGGTGCAGTGCGCAGCGCGAGCATCCGCGGACTTAGGCCCGCCCAGAACAGGAGCAGCGCCTCGATTCCAAGAGCGACCGCGGCAGAGATCCAATCGATCGACAAGAGCAGTGCGACGCTGAGAGTGACCGCGGCAAGGAGTTTGGCAACAGGGTTGATGCGCGCGATCGGAGACGCGGCGATAAACGGGGTAACAACACTCATCTGGCCATCACCACAGCATCCGCGCCAAGGAATGCGGCACCCGCACTAAGGCGAGGCTCCAGCCGCACTTCAACGTCGGCGAGCGCGTCAACAAAGTCTGCATCATGCGTTACCGCGACGACAGAACTCCCGTCGTTCAGCAGTTCGGCAAGCAGTGCGACCAGCTCCTGCCAGGTGCGGGAATCCTGACCAAACGTCGGCTCGTCGAGCACGAGCAGTCTGGGCGCTGTGGCGAGCACAGTGGCCACCGAGAGCCTGCGCTTCTCGCCACCAGAGAGGGTAAAAGGATTGGCGCCGGCCAGCGTGTCCAGGCGCAGGCGGTGCAGGAGTTCATCCACTCGCTCATCAATGTCCCGCTGCCGCAACCCCAGCGCGCGCGGCCCGATGGCAAGCTCGGCGCGCACGGTTCCGGCCAGGAACTGATGTTCCGGGTTTTGGAATACCGTGCCGATACGGGTGAGCAAGTGCCTCGATTTCCAGGCGTGCGGGTGGGCGCCGATGCCCGCGGCAAGAAGCTCTGTTGCATCCACCGATCCGGATATCGGCGGCAATAGTCCGGCAAGGGTGAGCGCGAGCGTGGACTTCCCCGCCCCGTTGACCCCGGTGATCGCGGTGGCCAACCCCGCATCCACCGACAGCTCGATACCCGCACCCGCTTCTGTCTCGCGCGGCTTGCGGCCACGGCCGATACCGAGATCGTGTGCCATCAGCAGGGCATCGCCGGCGCGAGTCGTTCCCGGCCTCCGCTCGGGCAACGCCGGCGGAATCCCCGGCACCCACACCCCCACCGCGGCTAGCCGCACGGCCTCAACCTTGAGCACTCGCTCCGGGTCACCGTCGGCGAGGACACCCCCAGCTGCGTCGAGGATGATCACACGGTTGACGAGGTCACGCCACACCGACACCCTGTGTTCGATGACGACAAGCGTCGTGGTCCAGTCGGAGAGTGCCCGCGCAACGGCGTCACGCACCTCTTCCACCCCTTGCGGGTCGAGATTGGCGGTGGGCTCATCGAGGAGAAGCAGTCCGGGTTTCATCGCGAGAGCACCGGCTAGAGCGAGGCGCTGCTTCTGTCCACCGCTCAGCGAAGAGCTGGGGTGGTCGAGCGGAAGGTCGAGCCCGACCGCGGCGAGTGCGGACCCAACCCGACGCCAGGTTTCCTCGCGCGGAACGCCAAGGTTCTCGCATCCGAAAGCCACATCGTCGCCGACTCTGGCCAGCACGACCTGCGAATCAGGATCCTGCAGCACGAAACCGATACGACCGCGCGCCTCAGCGGGATGTCGCCCGTCGACCAGAAGCTCGCCGGTCTGGTCGCCCTCCTCATCGCCGCCGAGCACACCGGCGAGGCCACTGAGAAGAGTGGATTTTCCCGCGCCAGAGGCCCCGAGAAGCAGAACCCGCTCCCCCGGCGCGATGTCAAAGCTGAGCTCGGATACAGCGGGTCGAAGTCTGCCCGCGTGCCGCCAACTCCAGCCGCGGGCGCTCACTCTCGCGCCAGCGGCCGGAGCCAGACCGTTTGTCCCTGCCACGAGTCAGACCGCGGCTGTGGTCTCTCGACCAGCGGCGAACCTGCTGAGCGCTCCGGTTCGAGCAAGACCTCGCACCGTCAACCACGACAGCAGACCGGCGAGCACCACACCGGAGAGCACCGCGGAGAAGAAGTACACGAGTTTGTAACCGAATTCGAGGGCGGCGTAGCTCGTGAAGCTCGTGTCGAGCAGGCCAACTGCAACTCCTGCCCCTGCTCCGGCGATTAGCGCTCCCCACAGGCGCCAGTTGGCGTACAGGAAGATCGCGAAGACGAGCTCAGCTCCGAGGCCCTGGAGCAATCCCCAGACCAGAGTGGAAAAGCCCCACGGGCTTCCGATCAGAGCCTCAACAACCGCGGCAACCAACTCGGTAAAAATCGCCGCTCCTGGCTTGCGGATGACGAGCCCACCGAGCACGCCGGCAAACAACCAGCCGCCCGACAGCAGGCCCTCAAGGCCCGGGGTGAAGGAAAGAAGGCCGCTGAGGGGAGTCCAGGCAAGGCCCCAAGCCCAGAAGATGATGCCGCTGGCCACCGCGAGAACGCTCGCGACGACGATATCTACCACCCGCCAGCGATACCTGCTGCGAGTTGAGGTTGCGGCCCGTGATTGTTCAATTGTTGTCTGCACTGTCGTGCCCTTTCGGTGAAAGAGGGCACGGGTGAAGGTCACGCCAGGATGACGTAACCCGGAGAGAATGCCTCCCTGCGCTGGCATGATCCAGATCAGGTTCGACGGTCGAAGCTTGGAGCAGCTTCCTCTCAGCCCGGCTCACCGGACTCCCGTGTTCG
>JBDTAD010000560.1:0-5447 GCA_039924815.1 Lacisediminihabitans sp. | reverse complement strand
GTATTCCTCGCGCAACACCTCCGCCCACGCCCAGATGAACTCCTCCTCTGTCGCGTAAAAGTCGTTGCCGATACGGCTCGCCGATCCCGGAGAAAGCGCCGTAATGAATCCTTCGGTCAGTCCGTTCTTCTCCAGACCGCTCTTGAGATTGCGGATGTCGGAGGCGATGGCCTCGTGCCCGGTGTACGAGAGCGGCCCGGTACAGCTGGGGAAGGCGGTCGCGTTCTTGCCGAGAGCGATGCCACTGGTCGGGTCTTGGTAGGCATCCCGAAAAATGCTCCAGTCGCGACGGTCAGCAAAGCTGGTCAGCCGAACGTTCCCGGGCGTGCTGCGCACCGGTTCGGACAGAATCGGGTTGAAGTCTGTCAGCTCCAAGCCTGCGGTGCGCTGGAACGAGTAGGTCCACCACGCCCCGTAGTCGACCGGACTCGACATTGCCTTACCGTATTCGCCGTCGCCCGGCACCGTGATGCCGATGTCGGCTTGGCGTTTCACCAGGTCGCTCACAGCGTGCTCGAGCTGTGCGGTGAACTCGGGCGTATTCAGCAGGGTGAAACCGTCGTCGGCGAACGTTCGCGCCTCGTTGGCAGCGATCAGTTCGGGCGTGCGTGGCAAACTTCCGGCGTGCGAAGTGAGGATGGCGGACGTACTTTTCTTCATGGTGAGCCTCGATCGTTTCAGGAGATTGGCAAATATCCAAGCGGCGCCAGAACGGCGCGAGGCTTCGCATAACCGCTTCACTCACAGCGTGCCAGAGAGAACCTGCTCACGCCCCGATTGTGACGAAGAGATTCAGCGACGGATGCTAGGCACCCTCGCGAACCGTCGGTTCCGCAGCTTGCTGGTTTAATATCCAGCAGTATCAGGAAAGGGCGTTTCCGTGCACGAAATCATCTGCCCACATTGCAACAAGGCGTTCACGATCGACGAAGCCGGCTATGCCGACATCCTGAAGCAAGTGCGCGACCGCGAGTTCGACAGTGCGCTTCATGCCCAACTAGAACTCGCCGAAAAAGAGAAGAAGACCGCGATTGAGCTCGCGGAATCCCGAATCGCGAGTGAGCTAGACAAAGAGGCGGCCAAGAAGCAAGCCGAGATCGAGCAGCTCAAGGCAGCTCTCAGCTCGACGGATATGGCGAAGCAACTTGCAGTTCAGGATGCGGTGAGCGCGGTCGAGAAGCAGCGAGACGACGCCAAGAACGAGCTGGCGAGGCACGCAGTGGAGAAAGACGCAGCGATCGAGCTTCTGAGGGCGGAGCTCAAGGCGACTGAGATAGCGAAGCAGCTTGCGGTCAACGAAGCACTCAGTGCGGTCGAAAAGGAGCGTGACGACCTGGCGCGCAACCTGAAGGCAGTAGAGACAGAGCAGAAGCTGCTCGAGTCCACCCTCAAAGAGCAGCACAGCACCGAGGTCAAACTCCTCAACGAGACGATCGACACCTACAAAGACTTCAAAGCCCGGCTCTCGACAAAGATGGTCGGTGAAACTCTTGAGCAACACTGCGAAATTGAGTTCAACCGGCTGCGCTCGGCGGCCTTCCCGAACGCCTATTTCGAGAAGGATAACGACGCTAAGTCCGGGAGTAAGGGCGACTACATCTTTCGAGAAGACAGCTCCCCCGGCGTCGAGATCATGTCCATCATGTTCGAGATGAAGAACGAGAACGACACGACCGTAACCAAGAAGAAGAACGAGGACTTTTTTAAGGAGCTCGACAAGGATCGAAACGAGAAGGGCTGCGAGTACGCGGTCTTGGTGTCGTTGCTCGAGCCGGAGAGCGAGCTCTACAACGGCGGCATAGTCGATGTCTCCTATCGCTATCCAAAAATGTATGTCGTGCGGCCGCAGTTCTTCATTCCGATCATCACCCTCCTTCGCAACGCCGCGCTGAGCAGCGTGCAGGTCAAGTCCGAACTCGCGCGCGTGCAGGAGCAGAACGTCGACATCACCAAATTTGAGGGCAACCTTCGCACCTTCAAAGAGGGTTTTGCCCGCAACTACGGCCTCGCCTCCGAACAGTTCCAAGAGGCGATCAAGCGGATCGACGAAGCGATCAAGGATCTGGAAAAGACGAAGGAGAACCTGCTCAAGTCGTCGAACAACCTGCGCCTCGCGAACGATAAGGCGGATGGCCTCACGATCAAGTCGCTCACCCGCGGCAACCCGACGATGGCCGCAAAGTTCGCGGAGCTTGAGGCAACGGAGGGTTCTGAGCTGTAAGGCTCACCGCCAATCGTGAGACGGTCCGGGTGTTCGCCGTGGGGTAGCGTCGAGAACATGCAACCGACCAGTGCCGCGCAGTTCACAGCTGCGGCCAACGGAACGGTGCCACCGCTCGAGCAAGTGCGGCCGGATGTCTGGTCGCTAGCCGCCCCGATGCCGCGTGGCCACATCCCGTACTCGCTCTTGTACCTGCTCCGCGACGCCGACGGAGGGTTGCACGTCATCGACCCAGGCTGGGATTCAGACGAAAACTGGACGCGATTCACCAGCGCTGTGGAGCACATCGGTAGCCGCCTCGGTGATGTTAGATCCATCGTCGCGACCCACCTGCATCCGGACCACCTCGCGATGGCTGACCGGATGCGCGCCGCAACCGGAGCGCCGCTATTGCTCCACCAGGCCGAGCAAAGAGCTCTGGTTGCGCAACACTCTCTCTTTGAATCCGCCGACGACGTCAGCACGCAGCTTGATGCCTGGGGTGTCCCCGAAGATCGTCGCGCCGAGATGGTGGCACTCAGTCACAGGACGCCCGCCGGCATGCCCAAGAGTTCAGATGCAACGATTGCGGACCATGAGCGACTTGAGATCCCAGGGTTCGAGCTCGTTGTGGAATTGACGCCGGGGCATACACCAGGAAGTATCTGCCTGCGCGACGACGAACGCGGTTTCATGTTCACCGGCGACCACATTCTTCCGACCATGCATGCCGGACTCGGACTCGGAGGACTTACGAAGACGAACGCACTCGCTGACTATCTGCACGCATTGTCACGCGTCCATGCGTACCCAGATCACGAAGCCCTTCCGGGTCACGGCTACCGCTTTCGCGGTGTCGCCGAGCGCGCGAGTCAACATGAGGAGCATCACCTGCGACGCAATGGCGAGGTCGCACATGTTCTTGCGAGCGTCGAAGAGCCAACCATCTGGGAGATTGCGTCTCGGCTGAGTTGGACGGCGGGCTGGGACAATCTGCGCGGGTTCTTCGTCTATTCCGCGTTGTTGCAGACGGCCATGCACCGCGACTACCTTCTGCGCAACGATCCCGCCTGACCGCCTCTCTCATCACCCTGCACCCGGAGGCGTGCAAGAATCGCATGAGAATGCTGGTAAACGAATGAAGTTCGCGGCGCTGCGCGCCCCCTGGTACAAGGGATATCTGGTCGGCGGCTCATTCCTCATGGCCGGGGACAACGCGGAGCACGCCATCACCTATTGGGCGATGTGGCAGTACTTCCACTCCCCCCTGCTCGCTGGGTTCGCGGTGATCAGCCACTGGCTCCCTCATCTTCTGGGCGGTATCGCCTTCGGCGCGCTCGCCGATCGCTACGACTGCAGGCGCATCATCCAGGTTGGCTGCGCACTGTTCATGTTCGTGTCGGTGTGCTGGGGCGTTCTGCTGCTGACCGGAACGCTGCAACCGTGGCACTGCCTGGTACTGCTTCTGGTGCACGGCTTGGCGAGTGCGGTCTGGCGACAGGCAGACGGGGTCATGATTTTCGACCTGGTCGGTCGCGACGTCGTGCCGAGCGGCGTACGCCTGATGTCAACCGGGCTCAGCCTCGGTCAATTCGTCGGTCCGGCATTCGGAGCGGCGATGCTGTTCGCGGTCGGTGCACCGATCGGAATGTTCATCAACGTCGCGCTCTATCTGCCCTTCCTGATTTACCTCTTCATCGTGCCCGTCGATGGCCATCGTCACCAGGACCAGCCGTCACGGCGAGTGAGCTTCTCGACCGTTCTCGGGGTACTGAAGGACCTACCGAAATACCCATCGATCCTGGTCGTCATGGTGCTGCAGGGTGCTGCTGGTCTCCTGATCGGCACGGCGCTCATGCCGCTCTTTCCCGAGTTTGGGGCGCTGCTCGGCCAGGAAGACTCCGGCCTCGGCTACGGCGCCCTGATCGTGGCGATGTCGTTCGGTGCCGTGGTCGGCGGCATCTCGCTCGAGGCGATCGGACGGGTGCGCGCCAGCACGCGGTTGGCGATCATCAGCACGCTAGTAATGGCGTGCGCGTATGTGACCTTCGCGCTCTCGCGCAACTACCCGCTGAGCCTGGGGGTGCTCGTCATCGCCGGGCTCGCAAGCCTCGTTTCTGACTCCACCAGCCAGACCGTGGTGCAACTCGCCGCACCAAACGACCGGCGCGGCAGCTTCATCGGCGCCTATGCCATGACGAGCATGGGATTCCGCGTCGGCAGCGGCATCGTCATCGGCGTTCTCGGCGGGCTGCTGGGCGTGAGCGGGGCGATCGCCCTCGCCGGCAGCATCCTGGTCATCGTCGCGGTGTCCCTCCTCCTTGTGGTGCTGACCACGCTGCGGCGGCAGCGTACGCGGATCGAGCCGGATGTCGACGTGCCGCTCGATGGTGCTGTCGGCGAGGTTGCAGCGGACTGACGACGCGTCGCGGACGGCTCGCCGGTGCATGTTCCCTCGAGCCTTCAACGCCACATCCGCATCATGAACATCGAGCAAGGCACTCCTCAGCCAGGTCTTCACCGAGGATGATCCGGCAATCCTGCGCTTCTTCCGGCGAGCCATGATACTCAGTTTCACGTTGACCGAAATCAAGGATGTCTTCGAGTTGCAGCGCCACGGGCAGAGCTGCGAAACCTGCGCCGCTCCTTCTGCTCGTGTGTGATGTGCACCGCTCGTGCAGAACCAAACCTCGAGGTCGCCCCGGTGTCTCCTAGGGTAATCAGCGTTCGGGCGACCCGAGCGGACAAAGGCCGGTGGGCGCGATCGGTGAGACGTTCTTCCAACCGAGCCACCTGTTCGCCTAAAAGGCGAGAAATACGGATTGCAATCCTCGGGTCGGAGAGAAAGCGCCGTTCAATATCGTGTGTCACTAGGCGACAGATCGCGGAGTCCTCGATGGCTTCTGCGTAGTTGTCATACATCCGCTGGCCGACCAGGATTATCTCGCCGAACACTGCGCCGGTTCCAGAATCCCCATGGTCATGGCTTTGCCGTCTTCGGTGACACGGAATACCCGAACCCGTCCGCTCTTGAGGATGAAAAGCGAGGTGCCTGCCTTACTTTGGCTGAAAACTAGTTCGCCGCGCAAGTAGGTTCGCACTGGCGCCATCAAGTCCATTGTCTGGATCTCCGCCGGGCTCAGGTCCGCGAACAGGTCCACTTCGCTCAGGCAGCTGAACGTCGATGCTGCAACCGTGGGTTTATTAGAGTCGCTTGAAGGCGACCAGCGGCTCTTTTCCCCGCCCG
>JBDTAD010000559.1:0-4916 GCA_039924815.1 Lacisediminihabitans sp. | reverse complement strand
GACTACCCAAGCGTTACACACCCGGGACTACAGCGAAATGTTCAGGAAATGTGCTTCTACTTTGGAGTACTAGGCGAGGTCACTTTAAGGGCGCCCGAAACGATCTCCGCCTGCAAATCCTTGACTTCTGACGCCAATTGTGAAGGCACTTTCGAAGCCATGTCATGGAACCCTGCGATGCCCACTCCACCGTTCTTGAGGGTGCCAACAAACGGGGTGTTGGTGAAGGTCTTGTCCTTGCTGGACTTTGCGATAGAAGCCACCGCATCCTGCGTGTTCTTGAGCACCGAGGTGAGCAGAATGCCGCGGTATTTCGCCGGGAGAGTGTCGTAGCCGTCGTTGTCCACCCAGATCACCGAGACATTGCCCGCCGCGAGCGCAGCAGCCGCCGCGCCTTCGCCCACCTGCCCTGCGACCGGAAGGATGACATCCGCGCCCTGAGCTATGAGGTTTTGAGTGAAGCTGACGCCCTTGGTTGTGTCTTCAAAGTCACCAGTGAAGACGCCATCCTGCGTAGCCTTCGACCAGCCGAGGGTCTGCACGGTGGTGCCGTGTACCTCGTTGTACTTGGCGACCCCGTCGGCGAAGCCATCCATGAACAGGGTCACCGGCGGCTGGTTACCTCCGCCAAACGTGGCAACCTTGCCGGTTTTGCTCACCCCGGCGGCCAGATAACCAGCAAGGTAGGAGGCCTGTGCTGTGTCGAACACAATGGGCTTCACGTTCGGAGCGTCGACGGTCTCATCCACAAGAGCGAAGTCGGTTTTCGGATTCGCCTTCGCGGCCTTCTGCGTGGCCGGGGCGAGCTCATAGCCCACCGTCAGAATGAAGCCGCAGTTGCTCGCGACAGCCTGGTCAACGTTGGGAGCGAGATCGGTCTCACCGGTCGACACCAGAACCTTCGCCGAGATTGAGTACTTCTTCTCGGCCGCCTGCAGGCCAGCCCAGCTCGATTCGTTGAACGAACGGTCGTGGAGCCCGCCCGAATTCGTCACCATCCGGGCACAGAACGTGGATGCGCTGGAATCCGCGCTCGAGGTGGGTGCGGACGCGCAGCCAGAAAGAGCGAGCAGTGCGACACCCATCAGGGCCACCGGACGGAGTGCAGAAAACGTAGACATATTTTGGACGTTACCGAGGCTGGGGCGTCTGCGTCCGCCTCAGATGCCCGCGAAAGGGCGCGCAGAGCGCTTTGTTACTGCTTCGTTACGAAAAGTGCGGCCTTAGAGAATGTCGGTGCGCCCGGAGAGCTTCAGAGCGTCGACGACGGACTTGACCCGCTGCGCGTTCGCCGTCGTTGTCACCAAGAGTGCATCCGGGGTGTCTACCACCACGATGCCCTCGACGCCGATGAGCGAAATCATTCGGCCGCTCTGACTGATCACGACGCCGCTGGAGGCATCGGCGAGCACTCTCGCGTTCTCGCCGAGGATGGCGAGGTTGGATGCGCGACCGTGGGAGTGGAGCTTGGCAATCGACGCGAAGTCTCCCACATCATCCCAGTCAAAATCGCCAGGGATCACTGCGAGCCTGCCCGCCGCCGCCGCCGGCTCTGCAACCGTGTAATCGATGGCGATTTTCTTCAGGCGCGGCCAGACCTTGTCCACCACAGCACCGCGCGCTGGAGTGTCCCACGCCTCTGCGAGCTCTGTGAGACACGCCAGTAGCTCCGGCTCCGACTCCCCCAGCTGCTGCAGCAGAACATCCGCGCGAGAAATGAACATCCCCGCGTTCCAGAGAAAACTGCCGTCTTCCAGATATTCCTGAGCGGTGGCCAGATCGGGCTTCTCGACGAAATTGTCTGCTCGCACCGCTCCGGGAGCACCGGGAAGATCAAGCTTTCCGTCGCAGTGGATGTACCCAAACCCGATCGCGGGCTCCGTCGGAGTGATGCCGATCGTGGCAATGTAGCCAGCATCCGCTGCAGCAACCGCCTGCCTCACGGCCCTTGTGAAACCTCGAGTGTCTGTGATGACATGATCCGCGGCGAACGATCCGATGATCACATTGGGTTCACGATGAAGCAGGATAGCCGCGGCGAGTCCGATGGCGGCTGACGAGTCCTTCGGCTCACTCTCGAGCACCACGTTGAGGTCTGCGAGCTCCGGGAGCTGCGCTTCGACCGCCGCGCGATGTGCACGACCGGTGACCACCATGATTCGGTCTGGGCCAGACAGCGGCACGAGCCTGTCCCAGGTGCCGCGCAGCAGCGTTCTGCCTGAGCCGGTCAGATCGTGCAGAAATTTCGGCGCATCCGCCCGGGAGAGTGGCCACAGGCGCGACCCGATGCCACCCGCAGGAATGACGCTGTAGAACCGCGAGAGCCCGTCGGTCGGCACTGTTTCATCGTGGTGAGCTGGCATGCGACCACTGTAGACGGGACAGCTGATCAGTCATCAAACCGACGGACCCGCAGAAGTAAAAGTCGTGGAAATTAAGAAAAGTATCTTGATGTCAAGCTATTTCGAGGCGTGCCTGTCCGAGAGAGGGCACGCACGGAATAGACTTGGTCGAGTTCGTTCAGAACTACCACATGCCCCAGTGACGGGGCTGAACCACCGCAAGGAGGGTTGCTCGTGCCAGACGCATCGGCGGGGGCCCTGGTGTCACCGCCAGAACCAAAGAAATACCCACTTCCCAAGATTCGCCCTCCACGGCCACTCCGGGGCACCCTCTATAAGGGCGCCGGAGTAAGCATGTGGTCGTGGGTGCTGCATCGCATCACCGGTGTCGGCATCTTCTTCTTCCTCTTGGTACACATCCTCGACACGTCGCTGATCCGAGTCAGTCCCGGCGCGTACAACGCCGTCATCGGCACGTATAAGACCGTGATCATGGGCCTCGGAGAGACTGCGTTGGTCGCCGCTATCGGCTTCCACGCGCTGAACGGCCTGCGCATCATCCTGATCGACTTCTGGAGCGTCGGCACCAAGCACCAGAAGCTGATGTTCTGGATCGTGATCGTGTTGTGGGTCATCCTCCTGGTCGGATTCGTACCCCGCCAACTGACCAACGTCTTTAGCGAGTAGCCATGTCAACCATTATCGAAACGCCCCGCTCCCCCCGCCTCGTGCGTAAGCACAGCCGCTTCAATGTTGAAAAATGGGGCTGGATTTACATGCGCGCCAGCGGCGTGGTCTTGGTCGTGCTTATTTTCGGCCACCTCTTCGTCAACCTCTTTATGGGAACGGGCGTTAAGGCACTCGACTTCGCCTTCGTCGGAGGCAAGCTTTCTCAGCCGTTCTGGCAGTGGTGGGACATCCTGCTCCTGTGGCTTGCTCTCATCCACGGCGCGAACGGCATGCGCACCATCGTCAACGACTACGCACACAACCGCCTTCTTGGCGTCGTATTCAAGGGGGCGCTCATCGCCTCCACCGTCGTTCTACTCATTCTGGGAACCCTCGTGATCTTTACCTTTGACCCCTGCCCCGCAGGCGCCGCTCTCGCGGACCTCCCGAGCTTCTGCCCGGTACCGTAATGGCGACAAAGAAGGAAAATAGCGTGGAATTCGAAGACGGCGACATCATCGACGGCGTGCACTATCACCGTCACGACATTGTGATTGTTGGCGCGGGTGGCGCCGGGATGCGTGCCGCGATCGAGGCTGGACCGAACGCCAATACCGCGGTCATCTCCAAGCTCTACCCCACCCGCTCCCACACGGGAGCTGCCCAGGGCGGCATGGCTGCAGCGCTCGGCAATGTCGAGGAAGACAACTGGGAGTGGCACACCTACGACACCGTCAAGGGTGGCGACTTCCTGGTCGACCAGGATGCTGCGGAGATCCTCGCAAAAGAGGCGATCGACGCGATCATGGACCTCGAGAACATGGGCCTGCCGTTCAACCGCACGCCAGAAGGTCGCATCGACCAGCGCCGCTTCGGAGGTCACACCCGTGACCACGGCAAGAGTGCTGTGCGCCGTGCCTGTTACGCAGCAGACCGTACCGGCCACATGATCCTGCAGACGCTGTATCAAAACTGCGTCAAGTTCGGCATCAACTTCTTCAACGAGTTCTACGTGCTCGACCTGCTGATGACGGAGGTCGACGGCGTGTCCCGCCCGGCTGGCGTTGTCGCCTACGAGCTGGCCACCGGCGAACTGCACGTCTTCCAGGGCAAGGCGATCATCTTCGCCACCGGTGGTTTCGGCAAGATCTTCAAGACCACCTCCAACGCCCACACCCTCACGGGCGACGGCGTCGGCATCATCTGGCGCAAGGGCCTGCCGCTCGAGGACATGGAATTCTTCCAGTTCCATCCGACCGGGCTGGCTGGCCTTGGCATCCTGCTCTCTGAGGCTGCCCGCGGTGAGGGTGCGATCCTGCGCAACAGCGAGGGTGAGCGCTTCATGGAGCGTTACGCCCCCACGATTAAGGACCTCGCGCCTCGCGACATCGTTGCTCGCTCGATGGCCACCGAGATCCGCGAGGGCCGAGGGGCCGGTCCGTACAAGGACTACCTCTACCTCGACATCACCCACCTCGAGCCGGCGGTGATCGACGCCAAGCTGCCCGACATCACCGAATTCGCCCGCACCTACCTGGGCGTCGAGCCATATACCGAGCCGGTGCCCGTGCTGCCGACCGCGCACTACGCAATGGGCGGCATCCCCACCACCAACGACGCGATGGTGCTGCGGAGCAACACCGAGACGGTTCCCGGGCTCTATGCCGCGGGCGAATGCGCCTGCGTCAGTGTGCACGGTTCCAACAGACTCGGCACCAACTCGCTACTCGACATCAACGTCCTCGGCAAGCGCGCCGGCAGGAACGCTGTGGAGTACGTCAAGACCGCCGATTGGGTACCGCTTCCCGCTGACCCGGCCTCGAGCATCCGCTCACTGCTCGACAACGTGCGCTCGGGCGATGGTACAGAGCGCATTGCAGCAATCCGCAAGGAGCTGCAAGAGAA
>JBDTAD010000558.1:0-1851 GCA_039924815.1 Lacisediminihabitans sp. | reverse complement strand
TTCGTATTCCTCGGGTGGAACGTTGCCGAGGAAGCTGTGGAGCCGTTCGCTGTTGTACCAGCTGACCCAATCGAAGACGATCTCCTCAACCTCAGGCAGGCCTTTCAGCGGGCCGCTGCGGAAGGGTGAGGTGTTGCCGATCGCTTCGTTCTTGAACAGACCCATCACGGTCTCGGCGGCTGCATTGTCATAAGCGTCGCCGATGGACCCGATCGAGGCGGTGAGTCCCTCGAGGGCGACAGTCTCGGTGAAGCGAATCGATGTGTATTGACCAGATTCAACCGGTGGAAGCAACACCGGCTTGTTGGAGTAAGAGTAGTTGCTCGCTGTGATGGATCATTCCGGCCTCGACCGGGCGCGAAGTTTGGTCCCTGCGCCACAATGCCATCCGCAGGCATGCCTCGACGAACGCGGTGTCTTTGACCGTCGACGCCTGCCAGCCCACGATCGCGCGGGAGAACAGGTCGATGGCGAACGCGACATAAACGAACCCCGCCCAGGTCGCCACATACGTGAAATCCGTCACCCAGGTGTGATTCGGCCGCGGGGCGGTGAACTGTCGATTCAGCAGGTCGCCAGCGCGCAGGCCGTTCTTCGCCGGGATCGTGGTGACGACTTTCCGCCCGCGGACGAGCCCGGACATGCCCTCGTCGCGCATGAGACGGTCGACGGTGTGTTTCGACACGTTCGGGAATCCGGTGCGGGCAAGCCACGCCGTCATTTTCCGACGCCCGTAAAGCACCTCGGGCCGTTGCCTGCCCCGAGGATCGCGTTTCCGCAGGCCGCGCAGGACCGCGACCAGGGCTGCATCATCGATAGTCCGGCCCGACGGAACACGTCGCTTCCAGGCCCGATACGACCGCGGAGCAACCCGGACGCCCTGCTCTCGCAGGACGACACAGGTTGACTCGACTCCGTGGCCAGCGGCCCTCATCTCATCGATGAACTGGACGATCAGCGGCGGCGAGGGTCGAGTTCCCTCGCGAAGAAAATTGATGCCGATTTCAATATTTCATTCGCTTCTCGAAGATCACGGTTCTCGCTCTTCAGCTTCCTGATCTCTTCGAGCTCGACACTCGACGGGCCAGTCTTCGTCCCAGCATCGATCTGGGCCTGCACCACCCACTTTCGGAGTGTCTCGACACCGACATCCAACTTCGGGGCCAACGCCTTGCAGGCGGCGAACACCGTCGGATACTCCGACAAACGATCCAGAGTCATCCGAACGGCTCGATCACGAACCTCGGCAGGGAATTTCTTAGGCATGGAACGCATCCTTTCACCAGAAAGAAAGCGGCACGAAACCCGGGACGGCTCACCAATCAGATCAAACGTTTGCGAGTTCATCGTATTCTTCACCGGGTACTCAGAGTTACCGTGGCCGGAAAGGGTTTCACCGTAGTGCAGGTCCTTCGGGCTGATGGCCAGTTCAGGATCACGCACCCAACCATTTCCTGCCGCAGCATCAGAGTGCGCCGGGTCGAATCCGCCCGCAATATGATCAGCAACAGTGCCGGCCGGGACAACACCATCCTGCCCGGTTCCACTGTCATTGGGGCCGGCAGTTCCATCATGGCCGGTCCCGGGATCGTGGCCGGTGCTATCACCGGCCGACCCGTCGTGACCGGAACCGTCGTGACCAGCCCCGTCGTGACCCGCGGCACCATCATGCGCACCGGCGTTGTGGCCGCCGCCGTCCGCATGTCCACCGCCCGGGTTCCCGCCGCTGTCGCCGGCACTGTGTCCGACGTGTGCGGGGTCTGTCACGGGTTGGTCGATATGGGTGGGTGCGGGTTCTGGGCGTGCGCCCGGCATATCCGGTTCGGCGTGTGAAGCCTGGAAGTGGAACGA
>JBDTAD010000557.1:0-1536 GCA_039924815.1 Lacisediminihabitans sp. | reverse complement strand
ACGGGCCATCAAGTTGCGGGCCGCCCAGACCGAACCTGGCGAGATTCCCCAGCGGCGTGAGGACGCTGCCATCACCGAGCACGATCGCCATTCTCAGCGCGACCCGACGCGTCTTCGGCAGCTCACGCGCGAAGAATTCACGCTCCCAGATGGTCGCGATGGAGACCGAGAAGCCGGTGCCGATCTCGCCCGTTGACTCCGTCATCGGTCGGTCTTCGGCGTGCCGGTAGATCGTGGCGGTCGACGCGTTCAACCAGAGAGGAACCGGATTCTGGCTGGCCGCGACGGCGTCGGCGAGTTCGCGGGTGGTGTCGATTCTGGAGCGCAGGATCTCGCTTCGGTTCGCAGCTCCGTAGCGGCAGTTCACACTTTTGCCCGCGAGGTTAATGAGAAGGTCAGCGCCATCGAGCAGGCGCGCGATACCTTCAGAGTCGCCCCAACTCGCGTCGGCTCCGTGGCGCCCAATGGTGCTGACCCGGGCTCCCTCCGCGTGAAAGGCAGCGGTCAGATAGCGGCCGATGAAGCCCGAAGCCCCCGCGATCACAATGTGGTCGGTCATCCGAATGTTCCCCCGTGCGACTCTGCTGTGATGGCGTACTCGAAAAAGCCCGCGTATTCGTAGATTCTGCCAAGACCAGGAACGGCGAGCACGACAGACACGTGTTGTCGCTCGGTCGCGTTGTCGAATCGCTCGGTCAGCGTGACAGTCGGGGCGATCAACGCCGGAATGCGGATGTGTCGTCGCCCGACGCGTACCGTCATCCGTGTTGTCTTGGTCGAGCGCATGTCGAGCGCTCCGTCGCGCACGGTCATGTGAAGTTGGGCACTGAGGTAGCGACGTGGACCGAGGTGATCGACCAGAACGAGTCCGCCATCCGGTGCTTTCTCGAGCGTGATCGCGTCGATCATCTGCCGCTGCGACTTTCGGAAATGAAAGGTGCGAATAGCGCTGACTGTCGGATGGTGCGGCGCAGCGTGAGCATCGCCTTCGGTTGAGTGGTTCTCGACCTCGAACGGCACCTGCTGCTCCCACACGGCAAAGGCGATACCCTGCCGGGCGAGCACGGCCAGCACCGGCCAGAGCCAGCGCATCGGAGTGCCCACCCTGTCGAACGTTCCCCGGCCCCGTCCGACACTGCCCGGCGGAATCTCACCGAAGTACGCGCGCAGCCGCGGATGCAGATCATCGAACGCGTCGCCGAGCACGACTTCGTAGGGTGACGGCATGCTCCGACGCTACCGTGCTGCGGCCTGCGGCTCCGTAGTCGTCTTATGCGAAAATCGATGCCGTAACCAGGCGGAAGGTGCTCCTAGTCTGTTCATAACTCAGGCTATTCGTAGCGACTGCCTGTTCCCAAGCCTGGTATTTCGGTGTTTTTGACACCTACGAAACTTCCCTGACGCAAATAGCCTGAGTTATGCACACGCAGGGCCACGTCTCGGCGGAGCCGCTAAGAAGCCGCGTCTTCGTAGAGGGTCCTGCGGCCCGGTGTGCTCGGTTTTGAGCGCTCACCGGGCCGATAGAATTGTGTCGGG
>JBDTAD010000556.1:0-1811 GCA_039924815.1 Lacisediminihabitans sp. | reverse complement strand
CAGGTGCCCTCGGCAGCGCGGACATCCTGCTATCCAGTGCTCATTCTGCAGCGCGGCTACGTCTACAACGGGCAGCGCGGCCAGGGGATGATCCGCAGGGATGACCACCACCATCTCTTCGGTGAAGAGCGTCTCGACACTGAGACCGTTCGCGCTCTCACGATGGGGATCCGCGCGATCACGACGATAGCTGAAGGTGACGGCGAGATCGACGCTTCCGTCGCGGAGCAGGCTCACTGCCTCCGGCGGTTCTGTTTCCAAGTAGCTGAGCTGGATGCCGGGGTGGCTCTGCGCCATGGATGCGAACAGACGCGGCACGATCGTGGAGGATGCCGTGGGGAAGGCGGCGAGGCGAACCGTTCCGGTACGGAGCCCGGCGAGGTTGGCCAGATCGCCGGATGCCGCATCCAATGCAGACATAATCGTCAGAGCGTGCCGCGCGACGACCTGCCCGGCTTCGGTAAGCCGCACGGATCGTCCCACCCTGGTGACCAGCGGCAGTGACAGCCTGGCTTCCGCGCGTTGCAGATGTTGGCTGACGGCGGGTTGGCTATAGCCGAGCGCCTTTGCCGCCCCGGTGATGCTCCCGGTGTCGGCAATCGCCCGCACGATACGGATGGAATGCAGGTCCAATTCGATGTCGCTGTCGTACTTCATGCTTTAACCATAAGAGAGGGTTATGGATTGTATGCAAAGGATGCCCTTGTTGGATGTGTGATGGCCGGTCATGCTGGAGAAATGACTACCGCATTCTCGGCCACAAGCCGTGCCATATCTCCCTCACTGCAGCAGGCGATCGATAGCTTCGAAGCTCCACGAGGTTTCCTTGCCGTCGCCTCGATCGGCCTACCTATTGCTGCCACCGTTGCCGCGCAAAAGCATGACCTCGACCTGTGGTCATCTGCGAGCCGCGATCCTATGGACTACGACGCGATTCTTGAACGCAGCCGTGGTTATTACGCGAAACTGGTCGGCATTGGCTCGGATCGCGTGGCGACCGGATCGCAGACCTCCGTCATGGCGAGTCTGGTGGCCGCTACCGTCCCAGACGGAGCCGAGGTGTTGTGCGTGAACGGGGAGTTCAGCTCCATCGTTTTTCCGTTTCTGCAGCGCCAGGGCATCCGCCTCCGTTACGTCGATGTGCCAGAGCTCGCGGAGGCGATTACTGACGATACTTGGCTGGTCGCGTTCTCGCACGCGCAGTCATCCTCGGGAGTAATGGCGGATCTGACCGGCATCGTTGCTGCCGCTGCAGCGCACGGGGCCTATACCTTCTGCGACTTCACCCAGTCTGCTGGCGTGCATCCGGTGGATGCGTCACTCTTCGACGTGACCGTGTGCCACGCCTATAAGTGGCTGTGCAGCCCTCGGGGCGTTGCCTTCATGACGGTGAGCGAACGATTTCAGGCCATGATGAGACCGCTGCAGGCGGGGTGGTACGCGGGGGAGGACGTGTGGGCTTCCTGCTACGCGCCCGAGATGAAGCTCGCCTCGACCGCGCGACGCTTCGACGTGTCGCCGGCGTGGCCGGCTTGGGTAGGAGCCGAACCAGCGCTCAAGATGTTCTCCGAGCTCGATATTGCGGAGGTGTGGGCTCGCACGAGCGGCCTTGGTGACCTTTTGTGCGACGGTCTCGGAGTTCCGCAGCAGCACCAGGCGATTGTCACCTGGCCCGATTCTGACGGCAGCGACTTGCACCGGCTGAATGCTGCCGACATCCGGGTCTCCGGCCGAGCCGGTCGACTGCGAGCGTCGTTCCACCTGTGGAACGACGAGTCCGACGTCGATGCCGTTGTCGCCGCGCTGCGCTG
>JBDTAD010000555.1:0-7292 GCA_039924815.1 Lacisediminihabitans sp. | reverse complement strand
AACCCCGTGGAACCCGACGCGATCGGGCAGGTCAAGGCTGCCAACGCGCAGGGATGGACCGACGTCACGTGGCTGTACTTGACGAGCGTCTACAGCGAGAACTTCGCCAAGTCGATCGATGACGCCGGAGCGGGCATCTATGTCCCCTCAGAGTTCTACCCCTTCACGGAGGTGAACTCGCAGACTCAGGCGTGGCGCGACACCATGACGAAGAACAACATCCCGCTGACAGCGTTCAGCCAGGGTGGGTTCCTCGCCGCGACGCTGTTCGTTGACGTCCTCAAGGGAATCAAGGGTGACATCACGAGAGCGTCGGTAACGAAGGCATTGCACGACCTCAAGCCCATTAAGAATCCGATGATGGGAACCGAGTACACCTTCGGAACCGCCCAGAAGCACCATGACCAGACCTCTGCCTGGCCAATCAAGCTGATGAGCGGAACGCACAAGTGGGAGCTCAGCGCAGACAACTGGCTGCGGATCCCTTCCAAATAGCCAAGGAACACTTCAGTCGGAATGAGGTGTGCGGTGGATGCGGACTCTCCCGTCCGTGTCCACCGCTCCATCCTTGGGCCGCAGTGGGGTCCACAGTGGGTTCGGTCGTGCCGGACCACGGCAAGGAAAGGTCTAGCGTGACAACAAGAAACGGAGCGCGGCGATGCTGCAGGGTGCTCTAGCAGGTCTGGCGGCCGGGGGGCTCTACGCCGTTCTCGCCGTCTGCCTAACTCTCATGGCCCGTCTGGTGCGGGTCGTCAATTTCTCTCAGGCGGCGACGGGCATGTTCGGCGGCTTCGTTGCCGTGTGGTTCGTGAGTCAGCAGGGCTGGCCGATCTGGGCTGCCTCGATCGTCGGCATCGTGATCGGCGGGGCGCTGAGCGCCATCATCGGCTGGATCATCGCCACCTGGCTCTCCGAGGCCGACACGAGCACGCGGTCCGCTGTCACAGTCGGACCCCTGCTGCTACTGATCTCGCTCTCCTTCATCATGTTCGGCAACAAGCCGCAGCCATTCCAACCGATTATCGCCGGGACGGCCTTCTCGATCGGTGGCGTGTTTATCAGCCAGGTGACCGTGGCCACCGTGCTCATGGCGCTCATCGTCGCGGTGATCGCCAGGGTCGTGCTCACCAGGACTTCCGTCGGCACGAAGCTGCGCGCCCTCTCGGAGCGCCCGACCACCGCAGAGCTTCTCGGCATCCCATCCAAGCCGCTCAGCATTGCTGTCTGGGCGATGACAGGTATCGTCAGCGCGCTGGTCATCATCATCGTCGCTCCCTCACAGTCCAACGACGCGACCTCGCTGTCCATGCTCATCGTGCCCGCGGCCGCGGCGTCGCTCCTCGGCGCATTCCGCCGCCTAGACATGGCCGTGATCGGCGGGCTCCTCCTGGGGGTACTGCAGGGCGTCGTGGCCCAGATCGACCAGGTGTCGTTCGTGCGCAACTTCCTCCCGTTCCTCTTCATTGTCGGTTTTCTGCTGTGGATGCAGCGCAAGGAGGTGTGGGATGCGGCCCGCTAAGAGCAAGACCGTGCGACGAATCGCGCTGCCCATCATCGTCGGCGTCATTGCCATCACCCTCGGCTATGTGCTCAGCGCGGGTCTCTCCGGCTATTTCGTCTACCTCGGAATGAGCGTTGTCGTCGCAGCGATTGCGATCCTCGGGCTTGGAATCGTGACCGGCAGTGCCGGCATGATCGCACTCTGCCAGCTCACCTTCGCGGCGGTGGGAGCGTGGATCGTCTCCGGCCTCAACCTGATCTCGGCACCCGGGGGCTTCATCGTGTGGCTCGTTCTCGGCGGTCTCGCCGCCGGTGTGGTCGGAGTCCTGATCGGGCTGCCGGCCCTGCGCCTTCGCGGGGTCAACCTCGCCGTCGTAACCCTGGGATTCGCGGCTGCGGCCGACGTCACCCTGGTGCAGATCCAGTTCCCCGGCTCGACGAACGGTGTAGCGGTGAACCGACCAGACGCCTTCAGCGACGACCGGTCGTTCTTCTTCCTCTCGGTCATCATCCTCGTGGTCTGCGCCGTCGTCGTGTACTTCCTGCAGAACAGCAGGTGGGGCAGTAGCTGGAAGTCGGTCGCGTTCTCCGAGCGGGGCACGGCATCCGTCGGAGCGAGCGTGAGCACCTCCAAGCTCACCGCCTTCGCGGTCAGCGCGACCCTCGGTGGGTTGAGCGGTGGGCTCATCGCGGGTCAGGTCGGACTCGCCTTCGCCAGCAGCTTCACTCCTCTCCAGTCGCTGGCGCTCTACGTGCTCGCGATCATGTCCGGCGCTCACCTGATCGACATGGCGATCTTCGGTGGCCTGCTCTGGGTGATCGTCCCCGAGCTGCTCAAGCGGTGGGGCGTCCCGCAGGACTGGGGTTTCGTAATCTTCGGAGCCCTTGGAGTGCAGGCGCTGACCAGCGGGACCAATCTGGGCCAGGCAATCCGCAATCTGTGGTGGAAACGGGCGGCGAAGCGTAGGCCGGTCGATGCATATGTCGGAAGCCTGGTGGAGAGCGGACCGGATCTTGACACCGTCGTTGATTCGGCGGCCGAGCTTTCCACGACACCGGTGCTCGTCGTGGAGAATCTGTCCGTGACCTTCGGTCAGGTCAAGGCGCTCAGCAAGGTGAACCTGACGGTCTACGAGAACTCCATCATGGGGCTCATTGGACCGAACGGTGCGGGCAAGTCGACCTTCGTCGACGCCATCAGCGGCTTCCTTCCCCAGAACGAAGGCACGGTCGTGCTCGACGGGCGGCCGCTGCGAGGACTGGCGCCCACCAAGCGCGCGAGGCTCGGGCTCCGGCGGACCTTCCAGCAGGATCGTGTCCCGCCGAGCCTGACGGTGGACGCCTACGTGCGTTTCGTCGCCCGACGTCGCGTGTCTGCCGCCGAGATCGCCGAGGTGCTCGAATTCTTCGGCTGTCCTCCGGCTAGCACCAGACTCGTCAGTGTCGATGTGGGAACGCGCCGCTTGGTCGAGGTCGCGGCCAACGTGCTCTCCAAACCGCGGGTGCTGCTGCTGGACGAACCTGCCGCAGGCCTCTCCCACGAGGAACACGTCGAACTCGGCAGACGCCTGCTGCAGGCGCCCGCCCGATTCGGCTTGGCCATTGTGCTCATCGAGCACGACCTCGACTTGGTCCGGTCGGTGTGCCAGACACTGACGGTACTCGACTTCGGTGAGGTGTTGGCGAGCGGACCGCAGGCCGAGGTGCTCACGCAGCCCGCGGTCATGAAGGCCTACATGGGCGAAACGGAGATGTTGTGAATACTCTCAGCCTGGAGAACGTGACGGTAAGCCGCGGAGCCGGTCCGGTTATCAGCGACGTCAACCTCACGGTGGACCCCGGAACGATCACGGCTCTGGTCGGACCGAATGGAGCGGGCAAGACCAGTTTGCTCGAAGCGATTTCCGGAGTGATCGATGCAAGCTCCGGCAGCATCCTCGTCGACGGAGAACCGATCCGCAAGCTGTCGAGGGTGAAACGCGCGCGTCTGGGCATCGTCCACATCGAGCAGGGGCGAGCGGTGTTCCCCTCGCTGACCGTGCTGGAGAACATCAGGCTGACCGCGGCGACCGCGGCCAAGGCGGACGAGGCGCTGGCAGCGTTCCCCGAGCTCGAGAAGCGCAGGAGCAGCCCATCCGGTCTGCTCTCGGGTGGGGAACAGCAGATGGTCGTGCTGGCTAGAGCGTTCGCCTCCGAGCCGCGCTTTCTACTTATCGATGAGATGTCCCTCGGACTCGCTCCGGTCGTGTTCATGCGACTGCTGCCGATGGTGCAGCGGTTCAGTGAGGCGGGGGTCGGGGTGCTGCTCGTGGAACAGTTCACCAACCTGGCGCTCGGGGTAGCCTCGCAGGCGCTCGTGGTGTCGAGCGGGAAGGTGAGCTATCAGGGGGATACCGCGACCCTCTTGCGATCACCGGGTGTGCTGCACGGCGCCTACCTCGGCAGCACTGACTGACCTTTTCCCCGCTCCTCTTCGGCGCTGCGCTCCCGAGCGCCGAAGGTTTTCATCCGTGTACTTTTCCGTGGAAAAGCTTTCAGTCGAGGATGAACCGAGCCGCCTTCTCTGCGATCATGATCGTCGGGGCGTTGGTATTGCCGCTCGTGATGACGGGCATGATCGAGGCGTCCGCGATCCGCAGCCCGCGTATGCCGTGCACGGCCAGCTTCGGATCGACGACCGCGAGCGAATCCGTGCCCATCTTGCAGGTGCCTACCTGGTGGTGGTAGGTGATGGCAGTGCGGCGCACGTAGTCGCGGAGCGCGGCATCGCTGTTGATCTTCGGGCCGGGGTAGAGCTCGTGCGCTCCCCATGCCTCCTCGAGCGCCGGCGCCAAACCGAGCTGACGGCACTGGCGCACGGAGGCTTCGAGGCTCAGAAGGTCGTTCTTCTCCGCGAGCGCGTTCAGGTCGATGAGGAGCGCGGCGTGCGGGTCGTCGCCGGAGAGGCGGATGCTTCCCCTGCTCTCGGGAGAGATCATCCCGGCCATGAGAGTGAAACCCTCGCTTGGTCCTTCCATGCCTTCCTGATACATCGGCACACTGAAGTTGATTGGTTGGGTGTCTGGCACGAGGAGATCCGGGCTGCTGCGCCAGAACAGGTGCGTCTGGCTGACCGACATGCCGGGGCGGGGAGGGGTGATCGGCTTCTCCGTCGTGAAGATCACGGGGGAGAGCAGGTGATCGTGCAGGTTCCTGCCGACGCCCGCGCTGTCGTGAGCGACCTCGATTCCGAGCTCGCGCAGTTCGTCGGCCGGCCCGATTCCACTGCGCAGGAGGACCCGCGGCGAGTCGATGGCCCCGGCACTGAGCACGATCTCGCCAGCCATGGCCCGGTGCAGGGACCCGTCTTGCTCGTACTCGACGCCGACCGCTCGATCCCCGTCGAGGAGGAGACGGTGCACCCAGCATCCGGTCTTCACTGTGAGCTTCGTCGAGCCTACGATCGGCGCGACGTAGGCGAGCCAGGTGTTCAGGCGTTTGCCGTCGCGAACGGTCAACTGTTGCTGGGAAATGCCGTCGAGGTGGTCGCTGTTGTAGTCGGGGTTGTGCTCGAGCCCGAGCTGAGTCCCCGCCTCGATGATCGCCTGTTGGATCGGATGCAGCTCGTAGTCGGCGATGACGTCCAATAGTCCGTCGACACCGCGCAGCTCGGATGCCCCGCCGTCGTAGTTTTCTATCTCGCGGTACACCGGCAGCACATCCTGCCAGCCCCAGCCCGGGTTGCCCAGCCGTTCCCAGCGGTCGAAATCCTCCGGGGCGCAGCGCACCCAGATCATGGCGTTGAGGGAGTGCGAGCCACCAAGCACCTTGCCCCGTGGCAGGTGCAGGCGCCGTCCGGCGGCGTGCTCTTGCGGAACGGTGTGGTAATCCCAGTCGTCTTGACTGTGCCAGAGTTCGCCCATCCGCATTGGATCGTGGATGGCGGGGTTGGTGTCTGGCCCTCCCGCTTCGAGCAGCAGCACGGACATCCCGGCGTCGATCAGCCGGCGAGTGATCACCGAGCCGGCGGAACCGGCCCCGATGACGATGGCGTCGAATGAAGTGCTCACGAGTGCTCCCTATTCATGGTCGTGCCTCTGCATTGAGATTCGCACAGTCGGGGTGCGCGATGCTTGATTTCTCCCGCACGATGCTTGCTTTCTCCTGCACGATGCCTGCACTGTGGCGAACACCCGGCACATCTCTTCGCTGGGAAACAAGGTGCCTTCCCCGGAAGACAAGAACCTCCCGAGAGGGAACTGGATACTGGGATGGCATGGTCTGGCTGCGGCGGGCTGTCGACAGCACTCTGACCGGGTTTAAGGAGCAGAATAATGGCCACACGCTTGTATATCGACGGCGAATGGGTAGAGGCTACGGGAGGGTCAATCCCTAGCTACAACCCTGCGACCGAAGAGGTCATCGACGAGGTCGGCCTGGCGAGCAAGGCGGATGTCGACGCTGCGGTCGCCGCGGCTCGCCGTGCGTTTGGCGCATCCGCCTGGCGCGGCCTTCTACCGGTCGAACGAGCGCGTCTCCTCTTCGCGCTCGCGGACCTGATCGAGAAGCATGCCGAGGAGCTCGCGCAGCTTGAGACCCGCGACCAGGGGCAGCCGATCGGCATCTCCAGGCAGGTGAGTGTCAGCGGCGCGGCCGAGCACTTCCGCTACTACGCGGGCTGGGTCACCAAGATCCAGGGAACGACCAACCCGATCTCGTTCCCGGATACGCTGCACTACACGCGCAAGGAGCCCATCGGCGTCAACGCGTTGATCACTCCATGGAACTTCCCGCTCATGATCCTGGCCTGGAAGCTCGCCCCCGCGCTGGCCACGGGCAACACCGTCGTGATCAAGCCGTCCGAGGTCACGCCGCTTACGAGCATCCGTCTGGTCGAACTGGCCGTCGAGGCGGGCTTCCCCGAGGGTGTCATCAACCTTGTCACCGGGGATGGCTCCACGGGCGCGCTGCTGAGCGCCCACATGGATGTCGACCACATCTCCTACACGGGGTCGACGGGGGTGGGCAGGATCATCACCCGCGCGAGCGCGGACTCCAACCTCAAGCGGCTCACCCTGGAGCTTGGCGGCAAGGCCCCGAGTATCATCGCCGCCGACGCAGACATCGACGCCGCGGTCGCGGGCAACCTCATGGGCAGCATGCTCAACAGCGGACAGGTGTGCGCGGCGTACACGCGGTTCTACGTCGACAAGAAGCGCGAGCAGGAGTTCGTGGACAAGATGGCTGCTGGCGTCTCCGGCTTAAAGGTCGGTGCCGGATCGGACGAGTCCACCCAGGTCGGCCCGCTCGTCTCAGCCAAGCACCTCGGCCACGTCGAGAACCTCGTTGAGATCGGCAGGAAGCAGGGCGCAGAGGTGGTCACTGGTGGCTCCCGCGCGGATCGCGATGGCTACTTCTTTGAGCCGACAATCTTCGCCGGCGTCACCGACGACATGACGATCGTGCACGATGAGATCTTCGGCCCGGTGCTCTCGGTGCTTTCCTATGACGGCGTCGACGAGCTCGACTCGCTGATCGCCCGCGCCAACGACACAGAGTATGGCCTGGCGGCGACGGTCTGGACCAAGGACATCGCGACCTCGCAGCGGCTGGCCAACGGCATCAAGGCCGGTGCGGTCTTCGTGAACATGCCGTCGATCCCCGACATGGCGGCTCCGTGGGGCGGCTATAAGGCGAGCGGATGGGGCAGGGAGATGGGCCCGGAGGCCATCGATGCCTACACGGAGACGAAGGCGGTCTGGCTGCACTACGGGTACTAGCGCGGCGCGCTGACGTCGATTGGCTACGCCTGG
>JBDTAD010000554.1:0-2785 GCA_039924815.1 Lacisediminihabitans sp. | reverse complement strand
CCGCCCTCTCGGGCAATCGCGGCCGCGGCCGCACTCGCAGCCAAAGGATCCAGAAAGCGACCACCGCGAACCACGGCACGCCCGTCGCTCGCCACTCGGTAGAGCAACGGCTGCCCGGTGGGGATGTTGAGTTCCGAAACCTCGTGATCGCTCAGGTCATCAAGGTGCGCGCACAAGGCTCGCAGAGAGTTTCCATGAGCCACGACCAAGACGCGTGATCCCGTGAGTGCTGCCGGGAGGATGGTGTCGCGGTAGCACTCGCTCACCCGAACCATGACGTCGCGCAGCGATTCGGTGGCTGCCACGTGAGGCGTGTCCAACCGAAGCGGTGCAAGTTGCTCCTCGCTCAGGGGTGGCGGTGCAACATCCACGGAGCGACGCCACAGCCGAAATTGTTCCTCACCAAATTCCGTGAGCACTTCGGCTTTCGACCGTCCGGTCAGCGAGCCGTAACTGCGCTCGTTCAAACGCCAGTCGGTCACAAGAGCAATCTCGCTCGATAGCTCGCCGCGCACAATCTGCGCGGTTTCCACGGCTCGTCTCATCGTTGAGGAGATCACGCTGCCCGGGAGGAGGCCGGCCTCGCTCATCAGTTGAGCGGCGGAGTGTGCTTCGGCCCGACCCAGCACGGTGAGCTCGACGTCGAGAGCGCCGGTGAAGGTCCCGTTTGCGTTCGCGACGCTCTGACCGTGCCGCAACAGCAGCAATTCGGCGGGCATGTTTCTCCTCTCTCGATGCTCACATTAGCTTCAGCCCGCAGCATTCGTCCTTGGGCAATCGAGGGAAGCTTGACATACTGGAAGGAGCGTTGAAAGGCGCTATGGCGGTGGGGCCCGCCGTGAAGAACCTCAGCATCCAAAGCTGACAACGGTCCCTATCTCGCGACATTCTGTGTCGCCCTGAGATAGGAGGCCACATGCTCGGTTCAGCTTCTCCCGCACGCGCACTGATCGTCGCTGCGCTTCCCTGCGAAAAATCGCCATGACGCGACCGCGGTAGAGAGTTCACAGACACCAGCGCGTGGGCGTCCGCTCGTGCGCTCCCATCAAAGGAGTAACAAAATGAACACCGAAGCACACGGCGGTGATGCCGCATCGCAGACTGGCGGTCCCATCACATTCACTCAGGTGGCTGCCCAACAGATTCTGGACTCACGCGGCTATCCGACCGTGAGCGTCTCCCTGCGACTCGACGATGGGAGCACGCAGGAGTCGTCCGCGCCATCAGGAGCGTCCACGGGAAAGCATGAAGCGGTCGAGCTCCGTGACGGCGGCGCATCGTTCTCCGGCAAGAGCGTGCACAAGGCGGTCTCCTCGGTGACCGGCGAGATCGCCGAACTGTTGATCGCACACAGCTGGGGCAGCATCCGAGAGGTGGATGATGCACTGCGCGAGCTGGATGGCACCGCCGGCTATTCCCGGCTCGGAGCCAACGCGGTTGTCGCCATTTCGATCGCGGCAAGCCGAGCCTTCGCACACGCCTCGGGACGCAGCTTGCACGCCTGGATCGCCGCAGCGACTGGGGCTGCAGAGCAGATGCCGGTTCCGCACTTCAACGTGCTCAACGGCGGCGCGCACGCGGCCAATGAGCTCGACTTTCAGGAGTTCATGATCGCACCGGTGGGTGCTGACTCCGAAGTGGATGCCGTGCAGACCGGGGCGGAGATTTACCACGCGCTCGCCAAGCGGATCACGACTCGCTACGGCACTGCAGGCCTGGGGGACGAGGGCGGATTCGCACCACCCATCAACAACCCGCGTGAGGCACTGGACCTCCTCGTCGAGGCAATATCCGACGCTGGCTACACGCCGGGCTTCGATAGCGTCGCGATCGCCATCGACCCGGCCGCCAACGGCTTCTATGTTGGTGACGGTGTCTACCGCGTTGCCGGAGTGGAACTCTCCCGCGAGATGATGGCCGATTACTACGTCAAACTGCTTGATGACTACCCGGTGCGCAGCATTGAAGACGGCTTCGATGAGACTGACCATGCTGGATGGAAGGCGCTGTTCGACCGGGTCGGAGACCGCATCCAGCTGGTCGGCGACGACCTGTACGTGACGGATGCCGAGCGCATCCGAGACGGTGCGCGCAACGGCTACTCGAACGCAGCACTGATCAAGCCCAACCAGATCGGGACAGTCTCACAGACGTTCGATGCCATCGCGGCGGCACGGAGTGAGGGGATGCGGTGCATGATTTCGCACCGCTCGGGGGAGACTTTGGACACGTTCATCGCCGACCTCGTTGTGGGTACAGGTGTCGGACAAATCAAGAGTGGTGCGCCGGCGCGTGGCGAACGCGTGGCAAAGTACAACCGCCTCATGGCGATTGAAGCGGAGGTCCCCGGCATCCGGTTTGGACTGGTTTGAGCGGATGGCACGGGGCGACGCGGATGTTCATGATCCGGGCGGCAGCGGATCGACGGCTGCCGAGCGGAACGAGTGGACGTCGCCTACGCGTCAACCCTCACCATTCGTGGTGCTGTGTGCCGTGGGATTCCTCGGTCGGCTCAGCTACGAAATGGCACGGAGTCCGCTGACCCCGCTGTATGCGCAGCATTTGGGTACGCCGGTGCAGCTCATCGGACTGATCGTTGCGGCGGTGACAATCACCGGGATCATCGTCAAACTCCCGGCGGGCGCACTTTCTGACCTTTTCGGATTTCGCAGGCTCATGATCACTGGCGCGGTCGTGAAAGCCACTGGCCCGTTTCTTTACCTGCTGGCTTTCACCTGGCCAGGGCTCCTGATCGTTCGGTTCTATCACGGCCTCGCCACTGCGG
>JBDTAD010000553.1:0-6046 GCA_039924815.1 Lacisediminihabitans sp. | reverse complement strand
TTCTGCCGAGTGTGCCCCCACGCTCACGGCTGTCAGTTCGCTCCCATATCTAGAATCGCAGGAGAATTGTGGCTGTAAAAATCCGTTTGAAGCGCATGGGCAAGATCCGTGCACCGTACTACCGCATCGTTGTTGCTGACTCGCGCACCAAGCGCGACGGTCGCGTTATCGAAGAGATTGGTAAGTACCACCCGACCGAGGAGCCCTCGTTCATCGAGGTCAAGTCCAAGCGTGCGCTGTACTGGCTGGGCGTAGGCGCTCAGCCCAGCCCGCAGGTCGAGGCGATCCTCAAGCTCACCGGCGACTGGGGCACCTTCAAGGGTGAGAAGAACCCGAAGAACACGGTGAAGGTCAAAGAGGCCAAGGTCGCGTTCGTCGCTGATGAGAAGAAGAAGGCCGTTCTCAAGCCCAAGGCTGAGGCTCCTGCCAAGGCAGAAGAGCCCAAGGCCGAGAAGAAGGCTGACACGAAGGCTGACGAGTCTGCTGCAGAAGAGCCCAAGGCTGAGGTAACCGAGGCGCCCGCTGCCGAGGCACCTGCTGCTGAGGCTCCCGCTGCTGACGCCGACAAGGCGTAGTCCATGCTCGCAGCCGCTCTTGAGCACCTCGTCAAAGGGATCGTAGATCACCCTGACGAGGTCGAGGTCGTATCAAAGAATTCCCCTCGCGGTGATGTTCTCGAGGTGCGCGTGCATCCCGAGGATCTCGGTCGCGTGATCGGTCGCGCTGGGCGCACCGCGAAGGCGCTCCGCACCCTCGTCTCTGCGCTGGCCGATGGCCAGAAGGTACGCGTCGACGTGGTGGACACCGATTTCTAGAGAAGCTGTTCCGAACAAGACCCAGTTGAGGGTCGGTCGTCTCACCAAGGCCCACGGCCTTAAGGGAGCGATCAAGATCGAGCTGTACACGGATGACCCGGGGCGACGTTTCGTCCCGGGCGCCGTGTTCACGCTTCAGGTACCCACCAGTTCAGCGTGGCACGGCAAAACGCTGGAGCTCATTGAGCTCAAGTGGTTCAATTCTCATGCGGTGGCATTCTTTAAGGACGTTCCAGACCGCTCAGCCGCCGAGACCCTGCTTAAGGCAATCCTCTGGATCGATCAGGATCTCAGCGAGTCTCCGGCAGAAGAAGACGCCTGGTTTGATCACCAGCTCGTAGGTCTCTCGGTGATGCGCGACGGTGTCAAGGTGGGAACGGTCAGTCTCGTCGACCACCTGCCTGCCCAGGATCTGCTCCACGTGAAGACGGATACCGCCGACGTTCTGGTGCCGTTCGTCAAGGCCATCGTGCCCGCGGTCGATATCGCGGCGGGTACCATCACGGTCACGCCGCCCGCTGGTCTCTTCGAAGAGCTGCCCGAGGAAGAAGAACGGCCCGCCGAATAGTTTCGGTCGAGACCTCACGCGGCGCATCCCTGTCCGTGAGGTCTTTGTTACTCGCCCGTCGCCGAATGCGGCCGTCGCAGGAAACATTGCGTCCCTAGCCTGATTCTCCTGAGCACCTCACCGCTTCGGCGCTGGTAGGGAGAACACAATGACCGCAACATCCACGGCCACCACAGGCACGGCACCCACCGCATCGGCTGGACTCGTTTTCCGGTCTGGCCGCTGGATCGACGGCTGGGATCCCGAGGATCCAGAGCAGTGGCAGCGTGAAGGCAAGGTGATCGCCGCGCGCAACCTGAGGTGGTCAATTTTCGCCGAATTCCTCGGATTCGTGATTTGGCAGCTCTGGAGCATTGTCGTCGTGATGCTCCCGAGGGCTGGATTCACCTTCAGCGTCGGCGAAATCTTCTGGCTCATCTCGATGCCGAGCCTCGTCGGCGCCACGCTGCGGCTCCCGTACACCTTCATGGTGCCGAAGTTCGGCGGCAGGAACTGGACGGTGGTCTCTGCCGGGCTGCTGCTGATCCCGAGCATCGGGCTCGCGATCGCCGTCGGCAATCCGGGGACGCCATTTCCGGTCATGCTGCTCATCGCGGCGCTGGCGGGCTTCGGCGGGGGGAACTTCGCCAGCTCGATGTCGAACATCACCTCGTTCTATCCCCAGGCCGAGAAGGGCTGGGCGCTTGGATTGAATGCGGCGGGCGGCAATCTCGGCGCCTCAGTCGCCCAGTTCGTCATTCCTATCGTGATCACCCTCGGCGCGATCGGCACTCTCAATCTGCCCCTCGCGGGATGGATTTGGATTCCATTCATTCTGCTCGCGGTCTTCGGTGCCGGCCGGTTCATGAACAACCTCTCCAACGCGAGGGCCGATTTCGTCGCGTCGCTCGCTGCGGTGAGGGAACCGCACCTCTGGATTCTTGCCTTCCTCTATATCGGCACTTTCGGATCCTTCATCGGATTCTCCGGGGTATTCCCCAAGCTGATCGCCGACCAGTTCCCGGCTTTCTCCACCTTCGCGGTCGGTGCATCCACCCTGTCTCTCGCCTTTCTCGGAGCCCTGGTCGGATCGCTTTCCCGCCCGTTCGGCGGGCGGTTGGCGGACCGCTTCGGCGGCGCCGTCGTGACGATGGCGGCATTTGCGGTGATGGGGCTCGGCGCACTCTGCGTGATCTGGACCCTGCCGACCGGTAACTTCTGGATCTTTCTCGGCTGCTTTCTCGTCTTGTTCGCGGCGAGCGGGATTGGCAACGGATCGACCTACCGCATGATCCCCACCGTGTTCGCGCATCGGGCGGGCACGGTCGACGCGCACCGCAATTCGGGTGACCTGAGCACCCAGCGTAAGACGGCGGCGGCGCTCGGGGTCATCTCCGCGGTCGGGGCCTACGGCGGTTTCGCTATCCCGCAATTGCTGGGGTTATCAAAGACGGCCTATGGTAACTACACGACGGCCCTCGGCTGGTTCGTGATCGCCTACGTTGTCATGCTGGTTGTCACGGCGGCGTGCTATTTCCGGCCGGGCGCGAACGCGCAGCGCATCTGAGCCATGGGTTCCGCAGCCTTCGCCGCAGCTTCCGCTGTCTCCGCGGTCGACGACATCGCGAGCCACTGCCCGTACTGTGCTCTGCAGTGCGCAATGGCCTTGCGCGCTACCCCGGTTCAGCGAGCGGGCAGCGTCACCATCGCCGGGCGTGATTTCCCCACGAACCGGGGCGGACTGTGCAAGAAGGGGTGGACGGCGGCCGAACTCCTGGACTCTGCGGAGCGCATCCTGCAGCCGATGATGAGGATGCCGTCAGGCGACTTCGCGCCGACCAGTTGGGAGCATGCCCTCGACACGATCGCGGATCAACTGCGGGCGAGCCGCATGAACCACGGCGCGGATTCTGTCGCCGTGTTCGGCGGCGGCGGTTTGACCAACGAGAAGGCGTACCAACTGGGGAAGTTCACGAGGCTTGCACTCGGCAGCTCGCGGATCGACTACAACGGCAGATTCTGCATGTCGTCGTCGGCTGCGGCGGGCAACCGCGCGTTCGGGCTGGACAGAGGGATGCCGTTTCCCGTCGAGGATCTCGATGCGGCCGACACCATCCTGCTGCTCGGCTCGAATGTGGCCGCAACGATGCCGCCGTTCATCGGACATCTCGCCGGTGCGCGGGCGGCGGGCGGCCTGATCGTCGTCGATCCGCGTCGGTCTTCGACGGCAAAACTCACCGAGGATGGGGCAGGCATCCACGTGCAGCCGACGCCCGGGAGCGACCTGGTGCTCCTGCTCGGACTCATCAACATCGCGCTTGCCGAGGGGCTGGTCGACGAGAAATACGTCGCAGCCCGCACCACAGGGTTCGATGAGCTCCGTCGCAGCGTCAGCCAGTGGTGGCCGGAGGCGGTGCAGGCGCGCACAGGGGTCCCGGTGACGCAACTGCGCCAGGTGGCCAGGCGGCTCGCCTGGGGGCGGGGCACGTACATCCTCACCGGCCGGGGTGTTGAACAACATGTCGACGGTACAGACACCGCGACCGCAGCGATCAATCTGAGCCTGCTGCTCGGGCTTGTTGGCACGGCGACCGCTGGATATGGAACGCTGACCGGGCAGGGCAACGGTCAAGGGGGTCGCGAGCACGGGCAGAAATGCGACCAGCTTCCCGGTTATCGCTCGATCACTGATCCGGGCGCGCGGGCGCACGTCGCCGACGTCTGGGGCGTCGATCCGCTCGTCATCCCAGGCCCGGGCGTCCCTGCGGTCGAGCTTCTCGAGGAGTTAGGCAAGCCGCGCGGCGTTCGCTGTCTGCTCGTGCACGGATCAAACGTCGTCGTCTCCGCTCCCGATGCCGATCGAGTGCGCGTCGGGCTTGCGGCGCTCGATCTTCTGGTGGTCTGCGACTTCTTTTTCTCGGAAACCGCGGCGCTCGCGGACTTCGTGCTGCCGGTGACGCAATGGGCGGAGGAGGAGGGCACCATGACCTCGCTCGAGGGACGGGTGCTGCGTCGTCGTCGGGCGCTCGATCCTCCGGCGGGCGTCCGAAGCGAGCTGTGGATCCTGCGCGAGCTCGCCGAGCGGTTGGCCGCGCCCTCCGTTTTCCCGACCGATCCGGCCGAAGTGTTCGACGAACTCGCCAGAGCATCTGCGGGTGGCCGGGCCGACTATTCTGGGCTCAGCCACGCGCTACTCGACGCGGGGGAGGCAGCATTCTGGCCGTACCCTGTCGGCTCTCGGGGCACGCCGCGGCTATTTCTTGAGGCCTTCGGACATCCGGATGGCCGTGCCCGACTCGTTGCAGTGAGGGCGCGTGCCGCAACTGAGCCGCCGCAACGCGCGGGCACCCTCACTCTGGTCACCGGACGCCTTCTCGAGCACTACCAGACGGGCGCGCAGACGAGGCGGGTCGATGAACTGATGACGGCGCGGCCGGAAGCGCGGCTGCAGATTCATTCGGCAACCGCGGCGCGCATCGGGGTCGCCGACGGGGAGCCGGTCGAGGTGAGCAACGTGCGCGGCACCGTGCGGTGCCGCGCGGAAGTCACCGACGACATCCGTTACGACACGGTGTTTCTGCCGTTCCACTTCACCGGTGAGCAGTGTGCCAACCTGCTCACCGAGGGCGTGACCGATCCCATTTCGGGGATGCCGGAGTTCAAAAACACGACCGTGACGGTTCGCGCTTTGGCGACGTCCTTGGGTTCTGGTGTCTCGCGTGGCTGAGCAGCGGGCGTCGGGTTCGACGCGAGTCGTGCTTGTCGGCTACGGACCGGTCGGCGGTCGATTCGTCGAGGAACTGCTCCCCGCTGTGCGTCTCGGGCTGATCTCACTGACTGTGCTCGGAGCCGAGGACGATGCGGCCTACAACCGGGTTCTCCTGGCCGAATATGCAGTGGGACGCGCCAATCGTGCACGGCTCGACCTGGGTGACCCCGCCGTTGCGGTGGCGGCCGGCGTGACGCTGCGATTGGGGAATGCTGCGGCGTCGATCAATCGGTTCAGGCAGACTGTTACCCTCGCATCGGGCGAGACTGTGCCCTATGACCGGCTGGTTCTCGCCACAGGGGCACGGGCGAACATCCCGACGCTGGAGGGGCTCGAATCGACTCGGATCGGCTTCGGGGCAGTCTCCGTACCGCCCTCCGTGCCCCGCGGCCACGCGGCACCGCACGCGGTTCGCACGGCGATGTCGATCGATGCCGCGCACGAGCTGCCCCGCGGCGTCGTGGTGCTGCGCGATCTGGCCGACGCCGAGGTGGTGCGCGCCGCCGCGGGTGCCGGACGGCACATCGTCATACTCGGAGCCGGCGTGCTCGGGATGGAGCTCGCCCTCGCGCTGCGCGAGCAGGGAGCCAGAGTCACCGTCGTGCACCACGGCGATGCCCCGATGGCTAGAAACCTGGACCGGGGTGGAGGTCGGATGCTCGCGCGGGCCGCGGAGACTGTTGGCGTGGAGATGGTGAACCACTCGCGCGCGGAGAGCGTGTTGCACCGCACAGCGGACGACGGTTATTTGGTCTTCGACGCGCTGGTCTGCGCGGACGGTAAGCAGATCGCCGGCGACCTTCTCGTTCTCTCCTGCGGGGTCGGCGCGCGTTCCGAGATTGCGGCGCGCGCCGGGCTCGCCGTCGGGAGGGGGGTTCTGGTCGATGAGGAGTTGCGTAGTTGGAGCGATCCCGA
>JBDTAD010000552.1:0-3883 GCA_039924815.1 Lacisediminihabitans sp. | reverse complement strand
TGTTTGGAGATTGGGATGTACTGCCTTCGCTTCTCGGGCTCAGCTTCTGCGTCCTGCTGGTCGGCCTCGGCCTCTCCAGCGTCATGTCGGCTCAGTTTCCCTACCCCGCGGTGCGCCCAGGGGACGGGCCGTTCATGCAGCCACAGTCGAGCGGAACGGTCGCGGCTCTCGCGCAGTCGCTCTCGTTCTTCGCGATCATCCTGCTTTCGTTGCCCGTGGTCGCTCTTGCCTGGCTCGGTTTCATCTGGGGCGCGTCCTGGCACTTTGGGGCGCTTGGCGCTGGCCTTTTAATTGGACTCATCGTGTTCTTCGGCGGGCTGGGCTGGGGCGGCCGGATCTTCTCCAAACGCGCACCCGAACTGCTCGCGTTCATGCTTCGGAACTAACATTGCTCTATGAGCGGCGATACACAGCAGGGCGGCGGCGGCACGGACACCATCGACCGTGAACTCGAAGAACTCCTGAATAAGGAGCAGATCGAAGAGGGCGACCACGAGCGCTTCTCGCACTACGTCAAAAAAGAGAAGATCATGCAGTCCGCGATGAGCGGCAAGCCCGTCATCGCGCTGTGCGGCAAGGTGTGGACTCCGGGTCGCGACCCGGAGAAGTTTCCCGTCTGCCCCACCTGCAAGGAGATCTACGAGGGCCTGAAGAAGTAGCTGGCGGGGTACCTATTACGCGTAGCGGGTGGGGATGACCGGCTCGCCTCGCCCGAGTCGGAAGGCTTCGCGGGGCAGCTCCGCAATCGCTGCTGCTCGGTGTTCGCGCGCTAATGCTGTGCCTGCCGCGCCGCTGTAGCGGTCATCCGGAACGCCGTCGGTCACGAGAGGAACCAAGAGCGCGCGATGGTGAGTGTCGCTGCCCTCTGGCGCGATCAGGTGGATGACCTCCTCGGTCGCATGCCCGGCGTCGTTCAGGGTGCGTACGGGGTACTTGCGTCCGCCTATCGAAATCTTCTCCGGCGACTTCTTGGCGACAGAGTGCCAGCCGCCTGCGGCATCCGTTCTCGCCACGAGCTTGTAGACGAGTCCGGCCGCGGGGAAACCTGAGCCGGTCACCACGGACGTGCCGACGCCGTAGGAGTCGACCGGAGCGGCACGCAACGCCGCAATTGTGTACTCATCGAGGTCGTTCGTCACGGTGATCTTGGTCTTTACTGCGCCGAGGCCGTCGAGCTGCTTGCGCACGGCGGCCACCTGCTCAGGGAGGTCGCCGCTGTCGATGCGCACGGCCCCGAGGGAGGTTCCGGCTACTTTCACCGCGAGGTCCACGGCAGCGGTCACGTCGTAGGTGTCAACGAGAAGCGTTGTATTCGAGCCGAGGGTTGCAACCTGGGCGCGAAAGGCTTCTTCTTCGCTGTCGTGCAGCAGGGTGAAGGAGTGCGCCGCGGTTCCCATCGTGGGAACGCCCCAGCTGCGCCCTGCCTCGAGGTTGCTCGTCGCACCAAAGCCGGCGATGTACGCCGCACGGGCCGCGCCAACGGCCGCACGCTCGCTCGCCCGTCGCGAGCCCATCTCGGCGAGAGGGCGACCGCTTGCTGCGGACACCATCCGTGCCGCGGCGCTCGCGACTGCCGTGTCGTAGTTGAGAACGCTGAGCACGAGGGTTTCGAGAATCACGGCTTCGGCGAAGGTGCCCTCGACTACCAGGATGGGGGAGTTGGGAAAATACACCTCTCCCTCTTGATACCCGAAGATCGAGCCACTAAAGCGGTAGTTGGCGAGCCACTCAACGGTGGCCGGGTCGACAACCTTGTTGTTGCGCAGCCAATCGAGTTCGGCATCCCCGAAGCGGAATTGGGTTATGAGGTCGAGCAGACGGCCGGTTCCCGCGACGATTCCGTAGCGCCGACCGGCGGGCAGCCTGCGAGCGAACACCTCGAAGACGCAGTCGCGCTCGTGGGTGCCCGCGCGGATGGCCGCGTCGAGCATGGTCAATTCATACCGGTCTGTCAGGAGTGCGCTGCTCACCAGTCGAGCCTACCGAGAGCGTCCGGCACCGGCCGCTAAACTTGGTGCTTGTGACTGACGCGCCCATCGGTATCTTCGACTCCGGAGTGGGCGGACTCACCGTGGCGAGGGCCATCATCGACCAGCTTCCCGCGGAGTCGATCCTGTATGTCGGCGACACCGCGCACTCGCCTTACGGCCCGAAACCCCTTGCGGAGGTGCGCGAGTACGCGCTCTCGGTCATGGATGATCTTGTGGCGCAGGGCGTCAAGCTGCTAGTGATCGCCTGCAATACCGCGTCATCCGCCGTGTTGCGGGATGCTCGCGAACGCTTTACCGAGGGGCACGGCATTCCGGTCGTTGAAGTGATTCAGCCGGCGGTGCGCTCTGCGGTGCGCAAGACCCGCAATCAGCGGGTCGGCGTGATCGGCACCGAGGGGACGGTCAGATCCAGGGCCTACGAAGATGCCTTTGCCGCCGCAACCGAGTTGCAGATTTTCACGCAAGCCTGCCCTCGTTTCGTCGAGTTCGTCGAGGCGGGAGTCACTTCGGGGGCGGAGCTGTTCGAGGTGGCCGAGGAGTATCTAGCGCCGCTCAAGCACGCTGAGATCGACACTCTTGTGCTCGGCTGTACCCACTATCCGCTGCTCTCCGGCGCCATCCAGTACGTGATGGGACGTGGCGTGACCCTCGTCTCGAGCGCCGAAGAAACGGCATACGACGTGTATCGCAAGCTGGTCAAACACGACCTGCAGCGACGCGCGACGGATGCCCCCAGCTACGTCTTCGAAGCCACTGGCGGCAGCCAGAACGAGTTCCTGTCGCTCGCGCGGCGGTTCCTCGGACCGGAGGTCTCGACGGTGGAACTCGTCGAGACCGGCACCATTCATCTACCCGCATTTTCATCAGAACAGGACACCACGCCATGAGCGACACACGCATCGACGGACGCAGCAACGATCAGTTGCGCGAGGTCACGATCGAGCGCGGCTGGAGCAAGCAGGCCGAGGGCTCAGCGCTCGTCTCCTTCGGCAACACCCGGGTACTGTGCACCGCATCCTTCACCAACGGTGTTCCGCGCTGGCTCTCGGGCAAGGGCAAGGGCTGGGTCACCGCCGAGTATTCCATGCTGCCGCGCTCGACGAACAGCCGCATGGATCGCGAATCGGTCAAGGGTAGGGTAGGCGGTCGTACCCATGAAATCTCCCGGCTGGTGGGGCGCTCGCTCAGGGCGATCATCGACACCAAGGCTCTCGGCGAGAACACCATCGTGATCGACTGCGACGTGCTGCAGGCCGACGGCGGAACCCGCACCGCGGCCATCACCGGCGCCTACGTTGCACTGGCCGACGCCATCGAGTGGGCACGTGAGAAGAAGTTCATTGGGCAGAAGTCCACTCCGCTGATCGACAGCGTCGCTGCCGTGAGCGTCGGCATCATTGATGGAATCCCCATGCTCGATCTGGCATACACGGAGGATGTGCGGGCGGAGACCGACATGAACGTTGTCGTCACCGGTCGCGGACTCTTCGTCGAGGTGCAGGGCACGGCGGAGGGTGCGCCGTTCGATCGCACGGAGCTGAACTCGCTGCTCGACCTCGCTCTCGGCGGAGCTGTGACTCTCACGGCGCTGCAGGTGGCGACGCTCGCATCATGAAGCTCGTTCTCGCCACCCACAACGCTCACAAGGTCGAAGAGTTGCGTCGCATCCTCGGTCCGCAGCTCGACGGAATTGAGCTCATCGGGTACGACGGTCCTGAGCCGGTTGAGGACGGCGACACCTTCGAAGCGAACGCGCTGATCAAGGCGCGGGCGGCATCCGAACACACCGGGCTTGCGGCGCTCGCCGACGACTCCGGCATCTGTGTCGATGCGCTGGACGGTGCCCCCGGCATCTACTCCGCGCGCTATGCGGGCACCAGGGATGACGTGGA
>JBDTAD010000551.1:0-1756 GCA_039924815.1 Lacisediminihabitans sp. | reverse complement strand
GTCTACGCGAAGATCGTGCAGCGGGTCGGCGAGCGCGAGTACTGGGAGAACTGGGCCTCGAGCGTCGCGGATGTGGCTGCGGCGCAGACCCTGCGCATCCAGGGCCTGCTCGATTCGAACCCCGACGTGCGCGGCGAGTTCGACCGCTTCGTCGGCGGGCTGCAGGCGAACTTGAACAAGGGTGTTACCGAGCATGACGCGCTAGAGATGCTCTCGCAGCACCTCATCACCGAGCCCGTGCTCGACGCGCTCTTCGACGGTTTCAGCTTCACCAAGCACAACCCGGTGGCAAAGACGATGCAGGGCATGCTCGATGCTCTTCACGGCGCGAACCTCGACACCGAACTGGCCGGGCTCGACGGCTTCTACGAGAGCGTGCGGATGCGCGTGCGCGGCATCAAGGATGCCTCGGGTAAGCAGGACTTTCTGAAGCTGCTCTACCAGCGCTTCTTCTCCGTGGCGATGAAGAAGGCGAGCGAACGGCTCGGCATCGTGTACACGCCGACCGAGATCGTGAACTTCATCCTCCGCAGCGTTGACGACATCCTGCGCGAGCAGTTCGACTCGTCGCTCGGGGCGAAGGGCGTGCACATTCTCGACCCCTTCGTGGGCACCGGAACGTTCATCGCGCAACTTATCCACTCGGACCTGATTTCGGATGCAGAACTCCCGCACAAGTTCCGCGAGGAGTTGCATGCAAACGAAATCAACCTGCTCGCCTACTACGTTGCCGCCGTGAACATTGAGGAGGCGTACCACTCGCGCATGGGCGGCAACTACGTGCCGTTCGACGGAGTGCTGCTCACCGACACCTTCCAGAACTTTGAGGCGGATGACTCGCTCGACGAGGAGGGCGTGTTCGTCGAGAATAACGCCGGCGTGATCAAGCAGAAGTCGCTGCCGATCACGGTCATCGTGGGGAACCCGCCGTATTCCGTGGGGCAGGCTTCGGGCAACGATGACAACCAGAACGTGAGCTACCCGACGCTGGATGCCCGGATCAAGAACACCTACGCAGCCCAGTCGACCGCGCAGAACAAGAACAACCTCTACGACTCCTACATTCGGGCGATCCGCTGGGCGAGCGATCGCATCGGCGAGCGTGGCGTCATCGGGTTCGTCACGAATAACGGTTACATCGACAGCAATACTGCCGACGGCCTCCGTCTGACGCTAGCCGCGGAATTCAGTAATCTCTACATTCTCAATCTACGAGGAAACTCAAGAACCGCCGGCGATGTAGCAAAACGCGAAGGCGGAAACGTCTTCAACGTTCGGGTCGGTGTATCGATCGCGATCCTCGTAAAGAGCTCAGATAACACAGAAAGCGACCTGCTCCACTATCACGACATAGGCGATTACCTGACTCGCGAGCAGAAGCTATTAGCCCTGAAGAAAATCGGAGGCGCGGGTGAACTTCAATGGGATAGCCTCGTGCCCAACGAAGACGGTGACTGGGTCAACCAGCGCAGTACTGAGTTCGAATCTTTGACTGCAATCGGGTCGAAGTCAGACATCAAATCTCTGAAGTTCTTCTCGAGTCACGGACCTGGTCTGCAGACCAACCGCGATGCGTGGGTATACAACTCCTCCAGGATTGCCCTGCTCGAGAACGTTACGAGGACAATTGCGGCCTTCAACGAAAGCGTCCGAACACTTGCCTCAGGTGAATCAGGTTCTAGAAATATGGATCCCAAAGCCATTAGCTGGACGAGTGGCTTGCAGTCGCGGCATGACCGAGCAGAGACGCTCGAGC
>JBDTAD010000550.1:0-2688 GCA_039924815.1 Lacisediminihabitans sp. | reverse complement strand
CGTGAATCCCACTCCGTTGCGCGTTCCACGATCGAAGCCGTGGAACCCCATCGATGGAGGGCTCAAGTTCGGGTGACGCGCAAGGAGAGCGCAGACACCAAGGGTCAACATTAGTCCACGACAGGTTGCGCGGTCAAACAGAGTCCTGCTGGGGGCCTCTGGGAGCGTCGGTGATTGCCGGCCGCCTCGCCCTAGTCTGTTCGGCCCGAGCTGCGAGGTCGGAGTCTTGCGGGTAGCCGAGTTCCACCAGGGTGAGTCCCTTGGCGGGCACGACCTTGAACTCGCTCGAGCGAGTGAGCTCCTCCCGAAGCCACACCAACCGCTCGGGCGAGAGCTTGCCGTGCCCCACGGCAATGGTCGCACCGACGAGCGCGCGAACCATACTGTGGCAGAACGCATCGGCCTTCACCCGCGCCACGAGCACTCCGTCGGCCCCTCGCGTCCACTCGAACTCCTGCAGGGTACGGATCGTAGTCGCACCGTCTCGCGGCTTGCAATACGAAGCCCAGTCGTGGAGGCCGATCAGGGACTTGGCGGCGGCATCCATCAGGTCGACATCGAGCGCGGCCGGATACCAAAGCGTGTGATTGCGTTCGAGCGGATTGCGCGGGCCGTTGACATCAGAGACGCGGTACTCGTAACGACGCCAGACCGCAGAGAAGCGAGCGTCGAATCCGGGCGGAGCTATCGAGGCACGCGTGATGTACACATCGCTGTCGAGCCCCGCGATGCCATTGAGTCTGCGCACAAGCGCTGCCGCACCACCGAGGCGAGCACCACCCCTGGTTCCTCGCGGCGGACGGTCGAGGCTCGTCAGCTGGGCGGGCGTAAGGTCGAGATGCGCCACTTGGTCGAGCGCGTGCACGCCGGCATCCGTGCGCCCCGCGACAGTGAGCCTGGGTGGCTCACCAAAGCGGCCGAAGATCGTGGCAAGGGCTGCCTCAAGCTCGCCCTGCACTGTGCGCAGGCCCGGCTGTTTCGCCCAGCCCTGAAAGGCCGTTCCCTCATACGCTATGTCGAGGCGGATGCGCGTGGTCGAGACCGCGTCGTCAGCTACGGCAGCCGATGCGCCTGCATCGCTCGCGTCGGGATGCACTGCGGCACTGTCGTTCACGCCTTAAACAGTAGGGCACCGGGATGACGACCCACCGGCCCTAGATTGACCCGGAGGGGGTGCGAAGGCGAGCATTGACGTTGGTCCTCCTATGAAAACTCCCCCGCGCGCGCCATCCGCCCCCACTTTCACGGTACCTCCAGCCGTTCCTGGGCTTGCCGACGGTCATCTGCCCGGGCTTGATGGCCTCCGCGCCTTCGCGGTCATCGCCGTGATTCTTTACCACCTGAGCCCCGGCCTGGTCGTGGGTGGCTACCTCGGCGTCGATATCTTCTTCGTGATCAGTGGTTTTCTCATCACGGCATTGCTGTTGCGCGAGAAGGCATCCTCCGGGCGCATTCGCCTAGGACACTTCTGGCTGAGGCGCGCTCGACGGTTGCTTCCTGCACTCCTCGCCCTGGTTCTGGTGTGCTGCGCGACCGCGTGGGTGGTGGGCGGCAACGTGCTGGTCGACCTGGGCAGGCAAGTCGTAGGGGCGTCAACCTTCAGCAGCAACTGGATCGCGATCGTCGGTCATAGAAGCTACTTCGACGAGACTGCGCCAGAGCTGTTCCGCAATCTCTGGTCGCTCGCGGTCGAGGAGCAGTTCTACCTAGTCTGGCCGTTCGTTGTTTTGCTGCTGCTGCTGGTGCGGATGCGGTGGTTGAGATTCAGCTTCGTCGCCGCGCTCGGCATCGCCTCCGCGCTCACGATGCTGCTCCTCTACACGCCGGGAGCAGACGCCACGCGCGTGTACTACGGCACGGACACCCACAGCTTCGGACTCGCGATTGGTGCTGCCCTCGCCGTGCTGAGCCAGCGCTGGTCCTCCCTTCCGCTCTGGTGGCCTAGGACCGCTCGCTGGCTGCTGCCCACCCTCGGAACCCTGAGCCTCGGCGTGTTGATCGCCGCGACCATCCTGATGCCAGCGGATGCTCCGCTCGCGTACCAGGGCGGATTGGTCGTGGTTGCGCTGCTCACCGCCGTTACTATCGCCGGTGCCATCGTTCCCGGTTCCATCCTGGGCCGCCTGCTCAACCTCACGCCGTTGCGCTGGGTGGGCGAGCGGTCCTACGGACTCTATCTGTGGCACTGGCCGGTCTTCGTGCTCGTCGTCGCTGCGCTCCCCGGCTGGCCGAGATTGGGAGCGAGTGGCTGGGCGCTCGGCGGCATAGCGCTCGCGATCACGCTCGTTGCGGCAACACTGTCCTACCGCTATATCGAACAGCCCATTCGAAAGAAGGGATTCACGGTCGTTTTCCGCTGGATCTTCCCGCGCAAGGCCACCGACAGTGCTCCTGCGAAGCAACCCGTGCTGGCGCGTCGGCCCCGCACGAGACGCGCCCTTGTCGTGGCCGCGGTGTCCCTCGTGATCGCGGCAACCGGCGTGGGCACGACCGCGGCTGTGACCAGCGGCCCTGTCCAGAGCGACGCGGAGGTTCAAATCCAGCGCGGCCAGGCCGCTCTCGATGCGCAGCGGTCACAGCCAACACCGACGCCTGCGGCCAGCGGAGCACCTCGTTCCTCCGATACCGCTACGGAGCCCGCTGAACCTCAGCCAAGCGCGCCCGTCGCACTGCCCGGCGGGGACCAGA
>JBDTAD010000549.1:0-2523 GCA_039924815.1 Lacisediminihabitans sp. | reverse complement strand
GATTGCGCGCGAAGGCGGGGGTGTGGTGGGCCTCTATGGGCGGAGCCTTCGCGCGCAATCCCGGCGACGCCACGGCGAACGCTACAGACGCTCGGCGTACACGGCCATCGCGTCGCGCACGTAGCTCGCGCCCACGACGCCGCCGTAGTTCACGCCGAAGCGCGGGTCGTCCACGTACATTTGACCGAGACCGCGCAGCGCTTCTGCGGTCACCGTACGGCCTCCCCAGCTGAGCTGGATCCACGCGTGCTGGCGCGCAGTAACCTCCTGCGCGACCTCGCCCTCCACCGGCTCACCGGCGGCGAGCGCGGCGGCATAGTCAGCCTGGATCTGCTTCTGTTGCCGCATGAAGTCGGCCTTGTCGGCATCCGTCAACTTCGAGTGCCAGCGATCGGTGGCCGCGTAGGCATCCTTGCCCCATCGCTCTTCGACCTCCTCCTTGTACCGGGTGTGGTCGAAGCCATTCAACATTTCTTCTGCCATGAGTTGTTCACCTCCCTTCGTTTTTCTGATCGTCGTTTCGACCGCCACTATTTGGCGATCGAGCCTGTCCTTTTCCTGCTGGAGCCAACGCAGGTGGATGAGCAGGGCATCCGCGTCGCCGCTCTGTCCCGCTAGCACCTCGCCGATGGCGGGCAGTCCGAGCCCGAGCTCTCGCAGCAGCAAGATGCGCTGCAGCCTGGCCAGGGCATCCGCGTCGTAATAGCGGTAGCCGTTGCCGCCGATGCGGCTCGGCGTCAGCAGCCCAAGCTCGCCGTAGTGGCGCAGGGTTCTGGATGTCGTGCCGGCCAGCCGCGCAATGTCTTGTATCGACCAGTCCACGCTCGCACCTCGCTCTCTCGTTCTGCCCTCTGCCCGTTTCCCGCGGGCTATGCCATCACGTTAAACCTTGACGCAACGTCAATGTCAAGCCGCCACCGCCCGACCCACGCATCTGACTTTTCGCCCAAATGAAGGCAATGCCAAGGCTCGCTCCAATGATCCATTGAGCGTCAGCGACAGAAACGGTTTCATCGCCTTCATTTGGGCGAGCACGGTACCGAACGGGATGGCAGGCAGGGAAGCCAGTGGGGCAAGGGTTGCGCGCAGCGGAAACGCGATATATCGTGAGTTGTAACAGACGCGATATATCGCGTTACAACCCAGGCGTCGTGGTACGCCCCCATAAACACGAAGGTAGAACGATGGCACAGGAAAAGTGGATGGTCGAGGGCGAGAAGGTCATCGACATCGACCTGGTACGCAAACTCAAGGTCACCCTCATCGGAGGTCAGGTGAATATCGTCGGGCACGATGAGCCTGGCGCGCGCGTCGAGGTGCACTCCGTACGCGGCAAGGCACTCAAGGTATCGATCGACGGCGACACTCTCGAGATTGACCACCCGCAGCTCAACTGGGACAACTTCATCGACGTCTTCGCATCCTTCCGCGGCTCCGCCAGCGCGGATGTGAGCATCATGGTCCCGAGGGATGTCGCGTTGAAGTTCGGCGTGGTCTCGGCCACCGCGCTCATCAGCGGCCTGTCGCACAACGCCAGGATCAGCACGGTAAGCGGCGACATTGTCGTCGACGACCTGCGAGGTGACCTCGAACTGAACGCCGTCAACGGCGAGATCGCAGTGCGGGGTCATCACGGCAACGTGAGCTCCAAGACGGTAAACGGCGATCTGACCGTGAGCGGCGAGATCGAAAAATTCCGCGCTGACAGCGTCTCAGGAAAGATATTCCTCGACCTCGCCGGCGTGCCAGAAGAGGCGAGGGTTAATACGGTCTCTGGTGACGTGACGGTGCGACTCGAAGCAGGTGTCGCAGCGAGATACAAGGTGAACACTGTCACCGGAAAGTTGCAGCTGGACGATTCAGAAGTCACGGGCATCCGCGGCTCATACACCGGAAAGTACGGCGAACTCGACGGCCACTGGCTCGACTTCACCGCCAGCACGGTCAGCGGAGACGTCGCCGTGTTGCACGGCACCAAGGTGCAGTCATGACGCGGCCGGTCTTCGCCCACGGACACTTACGCCTCTACCTGCTCAGCGTGCTCGCCGACGCGTCCATGCACGGCTACGAGCTCATGCAGGAACTGGAACAGCGTTTCGGTGGAACCTATATCCCGAGCGCAGGCACGATTTACCCGCGTCTGGCAAAGCTGGAAGACGAGGGCCTCGTGGCCAAGACCACGGATGGTCGCAAGACCGTGTACACAATCACGGATGCCGGCCGCGCAGAGCTCGCAGCCCGCAGTGCGGAGCTCGACGACATCGAGAACGACGTCACCGACTCCGTGCGCAGGCTCGCCAACGGGGTGCGCGCCAGCGTCAACGACGCTATGAAGACACTGCGATCGTATCTTGCTTCGGCAGCCCGCGAAGCGCGAGCGGATGCGCGTGGCGCCGGCCGCAGCACCCAAGCAGATCCTCAGCGCCACGCGAGCACCAGCCATCTGCGTGAAGCGGAGATGGCACTAGACGATTTTCGGCACAACATGCGCGCGGACCTACGCGGATGGGCGGTACACACTGA
>JBDTAD010000548.1:0-1679 GCA_039924815.1 Lacisediminihabitans sp. | reverse complement strand
ACAAATAGTGTCAGGCTTCACCCTTCGCGCCCTGAGCAGTTTCATAGGCAACGACGGTGCGCTGATGTCCCAGACCAGTGATCGTTGACTCCATCACGTCGCCGTCTCGGAGGAGCCTTCCCCAGTGGGCGCCGTTGCCTGCCGGGCTGCCGGTAAGCACCAGGTCACCCGGGCTCAGTACAGCCGTTTGTGAAGCGGCGGAGACGAGTTCCGCCACGCTGAACAGCATGTCGGTCGCGAGCGCATCCTGTTTCATGTCCCCGTTGAGTTTCAACTGGAGCTGAAGCGATTGTGGATCTCCCACGAACGCGGACGGAATCAGCCACGGGCCAAGCGGCAGGAAGCCGGGCGCATTCTTGGACCGGAACCAGTCCGCTCCAATCTCCGGCATATCCCGGCGGAACACGGCGTCTCGAGTGGTGAGATCGTTTGCGATGACGTACGCCGCCACGTGGTCGAGAGCCTCATTGGGCGAAACGCGGAAGGCCGGTGAACCGATGACCGCGGCCAGTTCAAGCTCCCAGTCGTGTTTCTGAGAATAGGACGGCAGGATGACGTCGTCATACGGGCCGGTGACGGCGGAAGGGAGCCCGATGAACAGGTACGGACTGCCGGTCGCCTTGCGCTCATCCATCGTCCGCTCTGCGTCGGCTCGAACCTGTTCCACGGTGCGCCCGTGTGAAAGCTCGGTGTGCGCCACCGCAAGGTCAACGACGTGGGTGCGGTAATTGGCTCCAGCTTGGAGGATCTGGCGGGGTTCGAGCGGCGCAAGCGTTCGCACTGCATCCGCCGGGTACCACGTTCCGTGAGAATTATCCGCTGCTAAGCGGTCGAGGGTGGGGAACACGTGCTCCCACCGTTCGAGCAGCGACCTCGAACCGGCAGGCACTGCCAGGTCAAGTCCTTTGAACGCCTCTGCTTCTGCACAAAGGTCTCGAATTTCGTCGTGGACGACAAGGCCCGTGAAGGACTTTCCGTCGTGGGAGAAATACCCGAGACCCCATCGCGTTGGCTGCGTCATTCCGACTCCCCTGTCTGTGTCTTTCTTTAAGTCCCGGACAGGTCCACTATGTCGCCAAACCGCATATTTGCACACCGATGGTTCTCTATAGGTATTATTTGTCTCGCTGATAGTGTGACCTCATGCAGCTGCAAAATATTGACCTAAATCTTCTTCTCCCCCTCCGCGCACTCCTCGAAGAACGCAGCGTCAGCCGCGCCGCCCAACGCATGCACATGAGCCAACCGGCGCTTTCGGCTGCGCTCAGCCGCCTCCGCCGTCACTACAACGACACACTGCTCGAGCGTCATGGCAATGCCTATGAGCTGACACCGCTCGCTGCGCAACTCCTGGAACACAGTTACTCGGCCACGGTCAGCATGGAGCGGATCTTCTCTGCTCAAGCTGAATTTGACCCATCAACAACCCAGCGGGAGTTTTCCATCATCTCGTCGGACTTCTGCGTCGCCGTTCTGGGCGGAGTGCTCGCGTCCGTCATTTCCGACCATGCACCGGGTGCCACGCTCCGGTTTCACACGGTCACCAGCGCGGTCGTTGCTGGCGCACCTGATTCGCTTCGTGACTTCGATGGGCTGCTCATTCCCCACGGTGTCCTCAACAACGCACCGCACCAGGATCTCTTTATCGACCGGTGGGTGTGCATCGTCGCCGAGGACAA
>JBDTAD010000547.1:0-1804 GCA_039924815.1 Lacisediminihabitans sp. | reverse complement strand
AAAGAACAGCTCGCCGTTCACCGTGTAGTGCGCCGTCTCGCCGTCGGTCGAGAGCGTGCGCGTCACGGTGGCAAAATGAGCGACCCGGCGGGCGAAGGCGATCATGGCGACCACGACCCCCACAATCACTCCGATGGCCAGGTTGTTTGTGGCGACGACCACCACGACTGTTGCCAGCATCACGGCCGTCTCGCTCTTGGGCATCCGCTTGAGTGTCGACCAGCGGATGCTGTGCCAGTCGAAGGTGCCGACGGACACCATGACCATCACGGCAACGAGTGCCGCCATCGGGATGATCGCGACGACGTCGCCCAGCCCGACGACGAGGACGAGCAAGAAGGCTCCGGCAAGGAATGTGGAGATGCGGGTTCGCGCACCTGAGACTTTCACGTTGATCATGGTTTGCCCGATCATGGCGCAGCCGCCCATTCCGCCGAAGAGGCCGGAGAGGATGTTGGCGGCGCCCTGCCCCCACGCCTCCCGGGTCTTATCCGAGTGAGTGTCCGTGATGTCGTCGACGAGCTTCGCGGTCAGCAGCGACTCGAGCAGACCGACCAATGCCATCGCGAGCGCGTACGGAGCGATGGTCGCGAAGGTGTGCCAGGTGAGCGGAACGTCCGGAATGAACAGGCTCGGAAGGCTGCGCGGAAGTCGCCCCTCAGCGCCACAGGAGCGACGACGAGCGCGACAGATCCGGTGGCGGCACTGATCATGGCGGGCCTGCCGCCGAGGAAGGCGATCGAGACGGCGATGACGAAGGCGGAGAACAACCCGACCCGCGGATCAACGCCGGCGATGATTGAGAACGAGATTGCTTCGGGGATGAGCGCCATCGCCACGACGAGCCCAGCGAGAACTTCGCGGGTCAGCAGGCGAGGTGACTTCAGCGCTGTGAGCACTGAAGGGTTGGGGCTGTACCGGGAGGCGATTTTAGTCTTCGGGGCGTTGGTCATGACTGTGGAACACTACCCCAGTGTCGTCGCGCGCTCGGGTGCGGATGGGAGGATGGGCAGGTGATTATCCTCGCCGCCACCCCCATCGGTAATCTCGGCGACGCCTCCGCTCGACTGGTCGAAGCGCTGGGGTCTGCGACGGTGATTGCGTCGGAAGATACCCGCGTCACCATCCACTTGATGCGTGCGCTGGGCATTGAGAACAGGCCGAAACTCATCCCTCTGCACGAGCACAATGAGGTCGCCAAAGCAGCCGAGATCGTCGAGCTGGCGAGGGACACGGATGTTCTGGTCCTGACCGACGCGGGCATGCCGGCCATCAGCGACCCGGGCTTCTCCCTCGTGAGCGCTGCCGCAGCCGCCGGAGTGCGGGTCACCATGCTGCCAGGTCCGTCCGCGGTGCTGACGGCGCTCGCCGTGTCGGGGCTCGCGACCGACCGTTTCTGTTTCGAAGGATTTCTGCCGCGCAAGGGCGGCGACCGGCGCAAGACTCTGAACGGCTTGGCGCGTGAAGAACGCACCATGGTGTTTTTCGAGTCGCCCAACCGACTGGCCGATAGCCTCGCCGATGTCGTCTCCGTCTTCGGAGCTGAGCGCAGGGTTGTCGTCGTGCGCGAATTGACCAAGCTCTTCGAAGAGGTCAAGCGCGGCACCGCAGCCGAGCTGGCCGAGTGGGCCGCTGGCGGTGTGAAGGGTGAGATCTGCATCGTGGTCGAGGGCGCCGTCGCCCGCGAGATCGATCTGGAGACCGGGGTCGCGCAGGTGCTGCGGCTGGTGGCTGATGGCATCCGTTTGAAGGATGCTTCGGCCGAGGTCGCCGAGGCGACCGGACTCGGTAAACGTGAGCTGTA
>JBDTAD010000546.1:0-2240 GCA_039924815.1 Lacisediminihabitans sp. | reverse complement strand
GATGGTTTCGTCTATGTGCTCTGCGGTGATGGCGAAACCGTCCGGGAGCTGGTCATCCGTTCCAAAGACCCGGGCCACATCGAGAAGCACCCCTCTGCTCACGAAGTGTGCCGCGGCAGTCTGAATGCCGGTGAATTGATCACCGTCGTTCGTCACGACGCTGCCAGCATCCCGCCCGTTCCAAGCCTTTTTTCGATCGAAGATGTGGCCAAGGCCGTCCCACTGCGTGGAGGCCTGCAAAGGCATGAACACCGCGTCATCCGAGCCGCCGATTCCGTGCGGAAATCCCTGGATGCCAGCCGCAGCCGCCAGGCCGGTGTCGGTCATGAGGTGCACGGGATTCACTCTTCCGCGCCACCCACTCTGCGGACCATCTCCGTCGAACGGCTGGGACAGCGAGAAAGTGACTCCCCGCCGAACGAGCTTGGCAGCCTCAAGGCGCTTCGACTCGTCGATGAAATTCAGCGTCCCATGAACGTCGTCTTCGCCCCATCTCCCCCAATTTCGGTACGCGGTCGCCGCAGAGGCAATTGCCGCTTCGGGATCAGATGGATCAAGCGGTGCGAGATGGGCCGGCTTCGTATTCATGAAAATTCACCTCCGCGTGTCTGGCTAGCCGAGGCCGTGCTCGGCGTAGGGGTTGAGCAATTTCTCTTCGGTGCCGGGGAACACGCCCTCTTCGGTCGCGCTCGGTCCGTCAGCGGGCGGGAACGACTCGGTCATCGAGTGCGGCATCTGGCCGTTCTTGTAGAAGTTGTTTGAGCCCTGAGCCGGGTGCCATTCGTACGGCTCCCAGTCGGGAACGTAGTTACGGTACCCACCGGTGTTCACCTCGATGCGAAAGGTTGAGGGCTCGCGGAAGTAGAGAAAGTTTTGCTCGCCGATACCGTGGATGCTCGGGCCGTATTCCATGCCAATGCCGTTCTCCATGAGGAGGTCCGCCGCGCGCAGTAGGTCTTCGCGAGTGTCGACCCAGTATGCGAAATGGTTTGCGCGCCCGGCTCGGCTTGAGCCGTCAAGAACGACACCAAGATCGTGAGACTTTTCATTCGTGGTGAGCACGCTGAAGACGCTGATCCCGCCGTGTTCGAGTGTGGTGTGTGCCATAGTGCGGAACCCGAGCGTTTCCGTGTACCACTGCGCAAACTCTTTGACGTTGCTGGCGGCGATAGTGACGTGATCTAGCTGCCGTGGCGCTACGCCATGCTTGCTGCGACGCTCTGGCCGATCGGGATAGACGCTCGCGAATTGGCCCTCGCCGTGGAATTTTTCCACGTCCCACACGAGCTCCATGGTGTGTCCCCACGGGCCGGTGAAAATGTAGGACTTGCCGTATCCGGCTTCGCCTGTGGTCCACTCTCCCGTGACGCCGGTGGCTTCGATGCGACGGGCAGCTTCCTCGAGCGCGTCTGCGCTCTCGGTGCGCCACGTCATTCGAGAGAGGGTCGCTTCGGCGCCCTCGGTGATCACCAAGCTGTACTCGTAGTAGTCACCCCAGTTGCGGAGGTAGACGGCTTCAGGTGTGCGCCGAGTGACGCGCATTCCCACTTGTTCTTCGTAGAAGTGAACGGATGTCTCGACATCAGGGGTGGTGAGTCGAACCTGAATGAGTTGGTTGAGCAGTTTGATCATCGTTGATTCTCCAAAGTTGGGAAGCTTTGTCCCACCCTCTCCTCGCGGCACTCTATTGGGAAGCGTGATTTACAAATACGGCTTATTTGTGTGGTTTATAGCAGTTGCGTTAGGACGCAGGCGTCAGTTCTGATCGCTCAACGGCTTCGGCAAATGCGGATCTCAGCCAGATGTGTTCCGGGTCGCGATTGTGCACTGCGTTCCACCAGAGTGCTTCGCGCAGGGGAACAACCGGGAACGGCGCTTCCAGAATGCGAAGGCCGCCGGACCGGATCATCTGGAGGGCGAGCGATTCTTGAACCATGGCGATCCGGTCCGAGCCGATGAGCAAGCCTGGCAGTGTGAGGAAGTTCGGGGTGACAATGTCGATGTGGGGTTCGATGCCCAGAAGTTCCATCTGCTTAGACGCGGGAGTGTATTCACTCTGTCCGCTATAGGTATAAATCCATCGCAGCTGCGAGAGCTGGGCGAGATCAAGCGCGTCGCCGACAACGTGATTGTCCTCGGCGACGATGCACACCCACCGGTCGATAAAGAGATCCTGGTGCGGTGCGTTGTTGAGGACACCGTGGGGAATGAGCAGCCCATCGAAGTCACGAAGCGAATCA
>JBDTAD010000545.1:0-4923 GCA_039924815.1 Lacisediminihabitans sp. | reverse complement strand
GCGCGATCGAGTAGAAGCGCGCGCAGAGGTCGGCGACGACGTTGTAGTCGTTCTCATCGAATGCTTCGGACAGCAGCGGGTCGGTATCGGACGCGAGGATGTCGAGCCTGGTTTCATCGCGCGAGACCATGTTCGTGAAGTCGCTGAAGCTCGAAATGGATGCGGCCATCGTCACCACGTCACGCACCGTAGAACGGGTTTGCTTATTGACCCGCTCGGCGAGCGTTCCACGGTCGGGGTTCGCGTCGATGGCAATCACACGATCTTCGCGAATGTCCGCCATGGCCATGCCCATGAGGGCGGTCACAGTGGTCTTGCCGACACCACCCTTGCGAGTGAGCACGGGGACGAAGCGAGTACCGCCCTCGAAAGTCTTGTCGATCCGCTGCTCCACGGCCTTTCGTGCGCGCACAGCGGGAGAATCGCCCAGGTTCACCAGGTGCAGCGTGGTGGAGTAAACAAAAGAACTCCAGCGCCCTTCAGGACGCGGACGCTTGCTTTTCTTCGCATCGATCAAGCGGTCTGCCGTGAGCATCGCCGCGGACTCGGGCGATGAAGACACTTCACCGCGAAGCCGCTCGCGCCTACTGTGCGCAGAATCACGCGCGAGAGGTAAAGCAGGAATCGTGGCGGCTGCTGCTGCGCTTTCCACTGCGCCCGTCAGCTCGATGTCTGGGATAACCGGCACGGACGTCGTAATCGGCGCCCCTCGCCCGATGACATCACCAGGATTGATCGGCACCTCCACAATGGCAACCGCAAGTTCGTCTTCAGGGGTGTCGTGCACGGTCGCGGGAAGACTTACATCGATGGTGAGGCTTTCGGGCAAGTTGGCGGAAAGATCCGGCTCTGCGGAGTCCATTACGTCGATTTCTTCACCCAACTGCCGTTCGAGAAGCTGCCCGCGGTCACCGGTCTTCTTGCGTTTGGTAGCGACCATAAGAACGCTCCTCCCTAATCTGACAGCCCTCTAGTTTACCCTGACAGCCGCTTCGCGGGTTTTCTGGCGACTGAGAGCCTCCCACACGGAGGCTCAGGACGGATCAATTACCACGAGCAAGTCGCCCGCATCCACCTGCTGCGTCTTCGGAATCGCTAGCCGACGCACCGTTCCAGCGATGGACGTGGTGATGGCCGCCTCCATCTTCATAGCCTCAATGGATGCGACGCTTTGCCCGGCAGCCACGGTTGCGCCCTGCTCGACCTGCAGTGTGACAACACCCGAGAATGGTGCAGCAACGTGCCCCGGGTTTGTCTGGTCAGCTTTCTCCACCGACGTGGCGTCAACCGCGATGCCCCGATCGCGCACGTAGACCGGCCGGAGTTGCCCGTTCAGGGTCGCCATGACAGTGCGCATTCCTTTGTCGTCTGCTTCACCAATGGCCTGCAGCCCAAAGTAGAGGCGCACTCCTGTGTCGATTTCGACGATGTGCTCCGAGCCCTGCTTGAGCCCGTAGAGATAGTCGATTGTGTCGACAACAGAAAGGTCACCGTACTGGTCGCGAACCTTCTCGAAGGTCTTTGTGGGACCAGCGAAGAGCAAGCGATTGAGCGCCGCGCGACGAGAGTCTGTGTCTGACTCGAGAGCATTGCGGTCGTCATCCGTAATCTGAGCGGTAGCAAGCTTGACCGTGCGCCCTGCCAGAACTCGGCTGCGGAACGGCTCCGGCCATCCCCCGGGCGGATCTCCCAGCTCTCCGGCCATGAAGCCGATGACGGAATCCGGAATGTCGTACTTCTCAGGATGCGCCTCAAAGTCTGCCGGGTCAGCATCCGCCGCAGCGAGAGAAAGTGCGAGGTCTCCCACGACCTTCGACGATGGCGTCACCTTCGGGGGGCGGCCCAGGATGCGATTGGCCGCGGCGTAGAGATCCTCGATCTTCTCGAATTGGTCGGCGAGACCGAGAGCGATCGCCTGCTGGCGCAGATTCGAGAGCTGGCCGCCCGGAATCTCGTGCTCGTAGACGCGTCCGGTCGGACCGGGAAGACCTGATTCAAAGGGCTTGTACGCGTGACGTACTGCCTCCCAATACGGCTCAAGGTCGGACACCGCGCGCAATGACAGGCCAGTGTCGCGCTCGGTGTGCGCCAGGGCGGCTACCAGAGCGGACGCAGAAGGCTGGCTGGTAGTACCAGCCATGGGCGCACTCGCCACGTCCACAGCGTCGACTCCTGCCCGGCTGGCTGCCAACAGTGTGGCCAGCTGGCCACCCGCGGTGTCATGCGTGTGCAGGTGCAACGGAAGGTCGAACCGTTCGCGCAACGCGGAGACGAGCTTCTCTGCCGCGCCAGCGCGCAGCACACCCGCCATGTCCTTGATCGCGAGGATGTGAGCGCCCGCGTCGACAATCTGTTCGGCCAGCCTCAGGTAATAGTCCAGCGTGTAGAGCTTCTCATCAGGGTTCAGCAGGTCGCCCGTGTAGCAGAGCGCCACTTCGGCAACGGCGTGCCCGGTCTCCAAAACGGAGTCGATGGCTGGCCGCATCTGCGAGACGTCGTTGAGAGCGTCGAAGATGCGGAAGATGTCTACCCCGGTGTCGGCCGCCTCGCGCACGAAAGCGTCAGTCACCTCGGTGGGATATGGCGTGTAACCGACGGTGTTGCGGCCGCGCAAGAGCATCTGGATCGCAATGTTCGGCATCGCCTCACGAAGAGCGGCCAGCCTGTCCCAGGGGTCCTCACCTAAAAAGCGAAGTGCGACGTCATAGGTTGCGCCACCCCAGGCCTCAACCGAGAGCAGCTCGGGGGTGAGCCGGGCAACATACGGTGCGACTTGCAGCAAATCCTTGGTGCGAACCCGCGTCGCGAGAAGTGACTGGTGCGCGTCCCGGAAAGTAGTCTCGGTGACGCCCAGCGCGGTTTGCTGACGCAAAGCCGCAGCGAAGCCCACCGGGCCGAGCTCGAGGAGTCGCTGGCGGGATCCGGCTGGTGCGTCCTCACGCAGGTCGAGCTTGGGGAGTTTGAGCGCCGGGCTGATGATGCCTTCGCCATCGCCGTTCGGGTGGTTGACAGTGACGTCCGCAAGCCAGTTGAGGATTTTGGTACCGCGGTCCTTGGAAGGATTGCTGTTCACCAGGTTGGGCCGCTCCTCGATGAACGAGGTACTGAGATCCCCCGCAACGAACGACGGGTCGTCGAGTAGCGCTTGAAGGAACGGGATGTTCGTGGAGACACCGCGGATGCGGAACTCCGCGAGCCCACGCTTGGCCCGTGCGACGGCCGCGGGAAAGTCCCGACCGCGGCAGGTCATCTTGACCAGCATGGAGTCGAAGTGCGGGCTCACCTGCGTTCCCGCGGCGACGGTACCGCCATCGAGCCGGATCCCCCCGCCACCGGGCGAGCGGTACGTCGTGATCTTGCCCGTATCCGGTCTAAACCCCTGCGCCGGGTCTTCCGTCGTGATGCGGCATTGCAGCGCGGCTCCGCGGCACACGATGTTCTCCTGGTGCAGACCAAGCTCATCCAGCGTTTGCCCGAACGCGATGCGCATCTGTGCCTGCACGAGGTCGACATCAGTGATCTCTTCAGTCACGGTGTGCTCGACCTGAATGCGCGGGTTCATCTCGATGAAGACGTGCTGGCCCTTGCGCTCGCCTGCCGTGTCGAGCAGAAACTCGACGGTGCCGGCGTTGACGTAGCCGATCGACTTCGCGAATGCGATGGCGTCTCGATACATCGCCTGCCTGATCGAGTCATCCAGGTTCGGGGCCGGCGCGATCTCGACCACCTTCTGGTGACGACGCTGCACCGAACAGTCGCGCTCGAACAGATGCACGGTTTCGCCCGTCGAGTCAGCAAGAATCTGCACCTCGATGTGACGCGGCCGCACAACGGCCTGCTCAAGAAACATGGTGGGATCGCCGAAGGCGCTGTCGGCCTCGCGCATCGCCTCTTCGAGCGCGGCACGCAACTCTTCGAAGGTCTCGACCCGGCGCATTCCGCGCCCTCCGCCACCGGCAACCGCTTTGGCGAAGATGGGGAATCCGATGTCCTTCGCTCCAGCAAGAAGTTCGTCGACATCCCTGGATGCGGGTGTGGACTTGAGCACGGGCACACCCGCAGCAACGGCGTGCTCCTTGGCGGTGACCTTGTTTCCCGCCATCTCGAGCACGTGCTGGCCGGGGCCGATGAACGTTATACCCGCTGCGGCTGCAGCCTCGGCAAGCTCCGGGTTCTCTGAGAGAAATCCATAACCTGGGTATATCGCGTCCGCACCACATTCGACAGCGACACGGATGATCTCAGCGACATCGAGATACGCGCGCACCGGATGACCGGGGCTACCGATCTGGTAGGCCTCGTCTGCCTTCAGGCGGTGCATTGAGTTGCGATCTTCGTACGGGAAGACGGCGACTGTCTGCGCCCCCAGTTCGTATGCGGCGCGAAAAGCTCGGATCGCGATTTCGCCGCGGTTTGCTACCAGAATCTTTGTGAACATGAAACCCTTTGCTGTCGATCCGGCTCACCGCCGACGTTTAGGTGCTTTCAGACTAGTGAAGGTATCGTCGTTGCTTGTGCATGTACTCAGCGTCAGCTCCCTCAAGGGAGGGGTAGGCAAGACAACCGTCACACTCGGATTGGCCTCCGCGGCCTTCTCTAAAGGGCTTCGGACCTTGGTCGTCGACCTCGACCCCCAGTCTGACGTATCGACCGGAATGGACATAAATGTCGCCGGCCATTTGAACGTTGCCGATGTGTTGGCCTCTCCGAAAGAGAAAATTGTTCGCGCCGCCATCGCACCCAGCGGCTGGACACGCGGTCGCCCCGGCAAGATCGACGTCATGATCGGCAGCCCGTCGGCCATTAACTTCGACGGGCCGCATCCGAGCATCCGTGACATTTGGAAGCTCGAAGAAGCGCTGGCCAATGTCGAGTCGGATTACGACCTGGTACTCATCGACTGTGCCCCTTCGCTGAATGCTC
>JBDTAD010000544.1:0-2151 GCA_039924815.1 Lacisediminihabitans sp. | reverse complement strand
AGGTTGCCGAGAAAGACTGCCGATGCAGCCGACCCCCGTCGCCGGTTGTGCATTGCGCGAGTGGGATGTTGGTGCATCCCGCGTAGCTCATCATGGCGTCGAGATAGCTGCGAGTGGATGCACCGTTGTGGCTCGGAGCCGTGCCGACGGCTGTGAGCAGAGGTGCGAGCTGTGCTGCTAGCCCAGCCTTCGGTCCGATCCAGGTTCCGGAGAGATAGAGACCAGGGCCGGCGGCGTGGTCGGAGCCCGCGAGCAACTTGAGCGTGGACCAGAGCTTCGGGTCTGCCTGTGGCGCCCAGCTTTGCCACGCTTTGACAACATCCGCGGCTGACGAGAACGGCCAGCTGAGCGAGAACATCGTCACTTTCGGAGCCGGTTGTGTCTGGAGCGTCAGTGATGTGACGACACCGAGATGGCCGCCGCCTCCGCCGCGGCATGCCCAGAAGAGTTCTGGATCCTTCGTTGCCGTGGCCTTTCGCAGTCGACCATCCGCCGTGACGATCTCGACCTCGGTGACGGCGTCGCAACTGAGGCCCCAGGCTCGCGAGAGCACACCGACGCCTCCGCCGAGAATCAGCCCGGTGGCGCCAACCGTCGCGCATGATCCGGCGGCGATCGCCCTGCCCGCGTTGCCCAGGGCGGTGTAGACCTGCGCGAGGGAAGCGCCCGCCTGGATGTTCACTGCATTGTCGTCGCCCACGGTCACGTCGGTCATGCCCCTGGTGTCGATCACCAGCCCTGGAGGCATATCGGTACCGGCTGCGCCGCCGGACGACCATCCGGTGTAGCTGTGGCCTCCGGAGCGCAGGGCCAACGGCACGGCCTGCGAAGCGGCGAAGCCAAGCCCGGTGGCGACATCCGTTGCGGATGCCGCGGTCAGCACCCCGAGCGGCCTCGCGTCATCGAAGCGCGGATTCTGCACGAGTCGTGCGGCGTCGTACCCCGTATCGCCCGGTCGCAGGAGCGTTCCCGTGACGGCGCTGGCAAGCTCATCCCAGCTGGCCGGAGTTGTCGGTGCTGAGGTAGGGCTGAGCGTGGGCCGCGGCTTCGGCGGCAAAGTTTGCGTGCATCCCGTGGCCATGAGGCCAATGGCCCCCATCGCGAGAACATGGCGGCGCGAGAGGGTAGTCACAGCCCCATGCTACGAGCGGCAGCCCGCATGGCAGTCTCTGCCGCGAGGTGTGGCACGAATCGGTCGCCAGTCGCGCCGCACGTATCAGACCAGGTGGGTCGCGTACTGCAATCCGAGACTGGTCAGCGAGACGATGATCCAGAGGCAGCCGCCGAGAATGAGTGGCTTCGGGCCTGCGCGCTTGAAACCTGCGAGGTCGTTTGACATTCCGATCGCTGACAGGGCGATCGTGATCAGGAACACCGAGACGCTGCTCAGCGGTTGGTGCGCTGCAGCCGGAATGAGTCCGAAGGAGTTGATGGCCGCCACGACGATGAATCCGATGAGGAACCACGGCACGAGCTTTGCCACGTGAACCCGAGCGCGAGTGTGCTCGACCGCAGGTTCACTTTCGTTGCGCTGGATCCGCCGCCCAGCCCAGGCAGCCAGTCCCAGACTGATCGGGATGATCATCAGGGTTCGCACGAGCTTCACCACGACCGCGAAGTTGGTTGCGGCCGCGCCGTAGGTGGATGCGGTGGCGACAACCGAAGACATGTCGTTGACCGCTGTTCCAGCGAATAATCCGAAGGCGTGCTGACTCAATCCGAGCGCGTGCCCGAGCAGCGGAAAGGTGAGCACTGCGGCGACGTTGAACAGAAAGATGGTCGAAATCGCGTAGGCGACGTCAATGCTCACCGCGCCGATCACCGGGGTCACCGCGGCGATTGCGGATGCTCCGCAGATTCCCGTGCCGACCCCGATGAGGGTGCGCAGATCGCCGATAATCCCGAGCCAACGGCCGATCAGCCAGGCCGAGACAAGGCAGACCACCAGAGTTCCCAACATGACGGGAAGCGATTCGAGACCGACTTTCGCGACTTCGGCGAGCGAAAGCTGCGAGCCAAGGATCACGACGGAGAGCTGTAACACGAACTTGCTGGCCGTCTTGATCCCGGCTTGCATGACCGGCAGTCGTCGCACAGCGCCGGCCAGGATGACTCCGATGATGATCCCGGAAACCGGGCCGCCGAGCAGCG
>JBDTAD010000543.1:0-2830 GCA_039924815.1 Lacisediminihabitans sp. | reverse complement strand
GGGGGCGCTGCTCGCAAGAGCTGCGCCCCTTGTGTCGTGTTGATCGCAAGAGGGCGGAGGGGTCGAGGTAAATGCACATTCTTTTGGCGGCCGTCATCATGGCAGATGCGGTCGATGACGCACAACGCTCAGTCCTGCTGCTGGTGTGTTCGGCTCTTGTGCTCCTGATGGCACTCGGTACCTCGTTGTTCTATCGCAACCCGTCACGGCCCGCGACCAAGATCGTCCTTTTTAGTGCGGGCGCTGTCGCAGTGCTGTGGGTCCTCTGTGGCTATGGGCTCAGTTTTGGTAAGGCAATCATTCCGGGTTTTCTTGGCAGTCCAATAGGCTTGCTGGCCGCGTTCGGGTCGGCTGGTGGCAGCAGCGCGGCCGTGCTGCACGCCTTCGCTCTTGTCGTGTTCCAGGGTGCTGTAGCCGTTCTGACGATCACGATCATTACGTCCGTGAACGGCCATCGGGTTCGGCTCGGAGCTTGGCTGGCATTCGTCACTCTGTGGCTAATTTTGGTTTATGCGCCTATCGCGTACTCGGTCTTCAATATGCGTGATGGCTGGCTCTTTGACGGGCTTCAAATTGTGGATCAAGCCGGTGGGACTGTTGTGCACATCAGCGCAGGCGCCGCGCTGCTAGCGCTCCTGGTCATTTTCCTGCCCGCATCCGAACGGCCTCAACCTCCGAAGCAGCGGATGATGGTCGTCGGGGTCTGCATTCTCTGGTTGGGTGCGTTTGGTCTCAACATCGGTTCTGAGGGAGTCGTCGACCAGCTGTTCGGAACGATCATCCTGAACACTCTGGTTGCGCCAGTAGTGGCTGCCATCGCCTGGTCGGTTACGGAGTTGCTCATGAGCGGGAGAGTTACGCAGCGCGGTCTCGTATCTGGCTTAGTCACTGGCATCGTTGCTGTCGCACCCGCATGCGGAATTCTCACGCCACTGTGGACCGTCGCACTTGCTGTGTTGGCGGGCGGAATCTGCTCGGCGGTGGTGACTAGTTCACGACGCTCTGCTCACGGTCATGGCCGCAGACCAGTCAGTATTCATCTGGTGGGCGGAATCGTCGGGGTTGCTTACATTGGCCTTTTTGGTAACGGTGTCGGCTGGAAAGACAGCGGTCAGCCCACAGGTTTGGCCGATCAGGCTGCTGCAGCGGTTGGTGTTGCGGCGTACTCCTTCGTCGTGACCCTGGTCATTGCTTGGGTCGTGCACAAGAGCATCGGCCTCAAGAACAACACTGCAGGTGCCCGGGTTGTAGCGGTCGATGCTTAGCTGAAGGCTTGGATGCCCGTCTGCGCGCGCCCCAGGATCAGTGCGTGCACGTCGTGGGTTCCCTCGTAGGTGTTGACGACTTCGAGATTGACCAGGTGCCGCGCTACGCCATACTCGTCGCTGATGCCGTTCCCGCCGAGCATGTCGCGTGCCAGACGAGCGACGTCCAGGGACTTACCGCAACTGTTGCGTTTCAGCATCGAAGTGATCTCAACCGACGCCGAGCCGTCATCTTTCATTCGACCCAGTCGGAGGCAACCCTGTAGCGCAAGAGTGATTTCTGTCTGCATGTCTGCCAGCTTCTTTTGAACGAGCTGGTTCGCCGCTAGCGGGCGTCCGAATTGGGTGCGGTCCAGGCAGTACTGTCTAGCGGTGTGCCAGCAGGCTTCGGCAGCGCCCAGCGCTCCCCAGCTGATTCCATATCTGGCTGAATCCAGGCACGTAAATGGCCCGCGGAGGCCTCGCACGTCTGGGAACGCGTTTTCTTCTGGACAGAAAACATCGTCCATCACTACTTCACCGGTGACCGAGGCGCGCAGGCCGATTTTGCCGTGAATAGTCGGAGTGCTGAGCCCTTGCCAGCCCTTTTCCAGCACGAACCCCCGGATCTGGTCAGCATCATCTTTTGCCCAGACGACGAAGACGTCGGCGATGGGGCTGTTCGTGATCCAGGTTTTCGCTCCGGTCAGGCGATAGCCGCCGTCGACCTTCTTCGCCCTGGTGACCATTGACCCTGGATCGGAACCGTGGTCGGGCTCGGTCAGTCCAAAACACCCGATGAGTTCACCGGTAGCCAGTTTCGGTAGGTAGTGCTCCTTGGTCGCTGTCGTGCCGAACTCATTGATCGGTGTCATAACCAGTGATGACTGGACGCTCATCATCGAACGAAACCCAGAGTCGATCCGCTCGACCTCGCGGGCGATCAGACCGTAACTGACGTAATTGAGTCCGCTGCCGCCATATTCTTCGGGAATCGTTGCACCAAGCAAGCCGACCTCACCCATTTCCCGGAAGATTTCTGGGTCGGTATGTTCGTTGCGAAAGGCCTCCAGCACCCGTGGCGCGAGCCTCTTTTCGGCGAACTGTTGTGCAGTATCCCGAATCATCCGCTCGTCCGCGCTGAGTTGCTGGTCAAGCAACAGCGGATCATTCCAGGTGAAGCTTGTTCTAGCGGCCATGATTGGCTTCCTAAACCTTGTACGCGACAGCGTGCTTTCGGCTGACAACCTCACTTACAACACTAGAGGCGCGTGACGGGAATAGGCGTGGGCGATACCGGACTCGAACCGATGACCTCTTCCGTGTGAAGGAAGCGCGCTACCAACTGCGCCAATCGCCCGCTACAGACCCGAAACCGGGCTCGTTATGCGAGACACGATTCTAGTAGACACTCAGGCGGAGCACCTATTCGGCACTGTTCTGAAACACACCGCTGCGCGTTTGGCTAACACTCCGGCTTTCGTATAGAGTCACCTAGCACGCAGAAATGCGAGCATGCGGATGTGGCGCAGTGGTAGCGCACAACCTTGCCAAGGTTGGGGTCGCGAGTTCGAATCTCGTCATCC
>JBDTAD010000542.1:0-3780 GCA_039924815.1 Lacisediminihabitans sp. | reverse complement strand
GACAACGACGACGAGGACGTTCTCACCGCCAAGATCGAGCAGGAGGGCACCCGCTCGCCTGCCGACGTGATCTTCACCGAGAACTCGAACTGGCTGCAGCAGCTCGCCGACAGGAAGCTTCTGGCCGGTGTAACCACGAACACCCTCAAGGCGGTGCCTGCCGCAGATAGCGCCAGTGATGGTAACTGGGTGGGCGTCTCGGCTCGGGTGAGTTCCCTCGTATACAACACCAAAGACTTGACGAAGGATGAGCTACCCGCGTCGGTGCTCGACCTCGCCGATCCCCGATGGAAAGGCAAACTCGAAATCGCGCCGTCCGAGACTGACTTTTGGCCGGTGGTTAGCTCCGTTGAGGACACTTACGGTCACGCCAAGGCGCTGGCCTGGCTCAAAGGACTGAAGGCGAACGCCGGCGCGAACGTCGTGCCCGACAACGAAACCATCGTCGCCGACGTGAACAAGGGCGTTGCCCAGATTGGCATCATCAACCACTACTACTTCGAGCGATTGAAGGCGGAGAGCTCGGCCTCTTCGCTGCACGCCGGTCTCGGATACTTTGCGCCAAAGGATGCCGGCTACCTGAAGACAATCTCCGGTGCCGCTGTGCTCGCGTCGAGCCAGCACCATGCGGCCGCGCAGCGCTACCTCGCATTCCTGGTGAGTCACGCGGGCCAGGACACAATCGCGAAGGGCGATAGCTTTGAATACCCGCTCGCTGCGGATGTCACAGCGAACCCGGCGGACGCTCCACTGAGCCAGCTCTCGCCATCCGGATTCACCGCCCGTGAGTTCGGCACGGGCGACGAGGCGAAGAAGCTGTTGCAGGAAGCCCAGCTCCTTTAATCGTGTCCGGACTCAGGGTTGAATCGCTCGCTCCGGTTATGTCTGCGCGCGGCAGCCGACCGAGGCCGCGCAACATCGCCCTGACGGCGATCGCTACCGGCGTCGGTATGCTCCTGTTGCTGCCACTGGTTGCCGTACTGGCGAATGCCCAGTCGGCGGGATGGCGCGAGTTCTCGACTGTACTGTTCCGCGAGCGGTCGCTGACGTTGCTGATCAACACGCTCGCCCTGCCGCTGGTTGTGACGCCGATTGCGGCATTCCTGGGTACGGCCGCCGCCTGGTACACCGAGCGAACGGCTCTGCCCGGGCGTCGCATTTGGACTGTGCTGCTCGTGCTGCCGATCGCGATGCCGGACTTCATCGTCGGCTACGCCTGGCACACGATCGCGCCAACTGCGAGTCCGCTGGGCGCGGCAGTGTTGGTCATGTCGCTGTCGAGCTACCCACTGATCTACCTACCGGTCGCGGCGGCACTACGTCGCTCTGATCCGGCGCTCGAGGAAGCCGCACGAAGTCTCGGACTTAGCCAGACGCGTACGTTTTTCCGCGTCGTGCTGCCGTCGATCAGGTCGGCGATCTTGGGCGGTTGCCTCATCGTCGTGCTTGTTCTCGTGTCGGAGTTTGGCGCATTCGAGATCGTGCGATTCCAGACTTTCACCACCGAAATTTTTACCGAATTCCAGGTGAACCCGAGTGCGGCGGGCGCGCTGTCAATCCCGCTGGTCCTGATCGGTATTCTCGTGGTGATAGGTGAGAGCGTGGTTCCGGTTCCTCGATCGTCGTCGCGGCCTGGCATCCGTCGACCAAGCTTGATTCGGCTCGGGGGTGGCGCCTGGGGGCTCTGCGTCGGATTGGTTGTGCTCGTGGGGTTGGCCGTTGCCGTGCCGGTGGGTGCGCTGGTCTACTGGATGAGCTCCAGCCAGCACACAACCCTGCCCGCCCAGGCGACCGTGCTGCAGGCGACGCTGACAACCTGCGAATATTGCGCGGGGGGCGCGTTGCTCGCGGTGTTGCTCGCCCTGCCCATCGCGCTGCTTTCTGCGCGCAGTCGGCGTGGACTCTCGCTCGTCGTCGAGAGGAGCACCTACCTCACCCTGGCGTTACCCGGCGTCGTCATCGCCCTGAGCCTGATTTTCCTCTCGCTGCGGTTCGCGTTCGGACTGTACGAGACCAGCTGGCTTGTGATCGCCGGGTACGCCATCATTACCTTTCCGCTAGCACTGAGCTGCCTCAAGACATCCGTTCGCCAGGCGCCCGCAGAACTGACTGCGGTCGGGCGCTCGCTCGGGCGAAGCGCGCCGTACGTGTTCCTCAGAGTGACCCTGCCGCTCATCGCGCCGGGACTCGTCGCGGGATTCTGTCTCGTGTTCCTGACGGCCACCACCGAGCTCACGGCGACACTCGTGCTCCAACCGCCCGACACCGTGACCCTCAGCACCCAGTTCTGGGCATTCCAGAGCGAAAGCGCATACGGCGCGGCCGCCCCTTATGGGCTGGTTATTATCGTGTTGTCGATGGTGCCGGGAACCCTCCTTGCGATCTGGTTCGACCGGGTTGGGCAGAGACAGTGATGGGGATTCTGCGGTGAGCGAAATCCTGCTTCGCGGCGGAGCGAAACGCTTTGGCACCGCGACGGTTCTCGACGACGTCAACTTGACCGTCCCAGAGGGCTCAATGACCGCCATCCTCGGCCAGTCGGGGTCCGGCAAGACCACCCTGCTCCGGATCATCGCGGGATTTGAACGTCTGGATGCCGGCTCGCTGAGCCTCGGGGACCGCATCGTGGACGACGCCGCGCACTCGGTGGCGACACAGGACCGCGGCATTGGATACGTGCCACAAGACGGCGCACTGTTTCCCCACCTGAGCGCGCTCGGCAACATCGCGTTCGGGCTCCCTCGGCGTGATCGGGCGAAGGCGGAGTCGCTTCTCGAACTGGTCGGTCTTGCCGGAATGGGCCGGCGTCGCCCGCACGAACTCTCAGGCGGCCAGCAGCAGCGGGTTGCGCTCGCCCGCGCGCTGGCGATCCATCCGACGGTTCTGTTGCTCGACGAGCCGTTCTCGTCGCTCGATGCATCCATGCGGGTATCGGTTCGTCGCGATGTCACTCGAATTCTCGCCGAAACCGGCACGACAACGATTCTCGTCACCCACGACCAGGACGAGGCGCTCTCGATGGCCGACCAGGTCGCACTTCTCAGCGAGGGCCGGATCCTCGCTGCAGAAACACCGCGCGACCTGTACCAGTCTCCGCGGAGCGCTGCTGTGGCCAGTTCGCTCGGCGAGGTCAACATCCTTCGAGCGTCCCTGTCGGGGATGATAGCCCAGTGCGCGCTGGGCCGCGTGCAGCTTTCACACGGCGGCGAATCGACACAGGGATTCGTGCTGGTACGCGCAGAGAACGTCGAAGTGCACGTCATCGAGTCTGCGAGCGCAGTTCGCGCTCGGGTCGCACAGTTCGACTTCTACGGACATGATGCCCTCGCGCGAACGCTCCTCGATGACGGCACCGAGGTTCTGGCACGCATCCCCGGCGATCGTGCCCTCACGGTCGGCCAGATCGTCTGGCTGAACGCACGCGGTCCGGCCAGCGCGCTCCCGCGTTCGCGCTAGTAGTACTTGGCTGGCTTGGTCCGGCGTGTTGTTGGCTGCAGGGGCAGTGGCCGAGGATCTGGATGACCGGGATCTGTAGTTCGCGGAGGGTTCCGTAGAAGCTCAGGCTGCTCCGACCGCGTGCGGGTTCGCGTCTAGGGGACGGTGCAAAACGGCGCCCGCTAATCGTCCCGCTACCGGACACTCCCGGTGTGCAAGTGCACCATAAGGCGCGTCTCTTGGTGGCGTTCGGGTGGGTCTGGCACAGTAGCGCTATGACCGACGCCCCATCAGCGAATCCGCGTAGTGCGGGCCGCGCCATAATGTTGATCGTCGGCGTGTGTG
>JBDTAD010000541.1:0-2283 GCA_039924815.1 Lacisediminihabitans sp. | reverse complement strand
GTTGCGGCAAGATCGGAAACCTCGATCGAGAACCGATTCCACCCGCCAGGTTCGGGCATCGTCCCATCAGTCATGGCCTGGCCGCCGCCCGGCCCGCCCCCGGGCGCGCTGAGCACGAGGCGCAGGTCACCTCGGGCAAGCATGGCAAAGGCAGGAGCGGGGTGCATCACTTCGTGAAAACCGAGGAACTGACAGTAGAACGCAATCGCGGCGTCTACATCGTGCACGATATACCGGACGCTGACTGTCGCCATCCGAGTTCCTCCACTGCCTTTTGGCCAAACTGTAGTCCTGAAAGTCACTGCCGTCATGTGAGCTGAGAACGCCAGTGGGAGGCGACGTTGCTCTTACCGCTCCCCTTGCGAACGCTGCCGAGACTAGATTCCCGTCCCGTTAGCGCGATTCGTATATCTCGCGACGATGGCCGAGCCGGAGAATGAGGACTATCAGCTGGTCGTCGTGAATTTCGTAGATGATGCGGTAATCGCCTGTTCGTACGCGCCATTCGCCCGCTCCGCCGACGAGCTGAATCGCTTTGGGCGGTCGCGGATTAGTTGACAGGAGTTCGATTGCTGCGTGGACTCTGCGTCGTACTTGCGGGTCGAACTTGTGCAATTGTCGTTCTGCGGCAGGCGCGATTGTGACCGTGTAGGTCATACGAGGCCGAGATCTGCCTTGACCTGCTCCCACGGTGTTGGTTCTGCCTTAGTGCGCCGCATTTCTTCGCGGGATTCCTCCGCTGCACGGATATCTGCCATGTCTTCAGCTAATTCCATCAAGCGCTCGAGGTCGTCCGCGTCGATGACAGCAGCAACCCGGCGGCCTCGGCGTGACAAGAAGACCGGCTCATGGTCGCTTTGAGCGCGGTTGATGACCGAGGCGAGTTGATCGCGTGCGTCTGAAATGCTGAGTGGGCCTGCGGTAGTCATAATTCAAGTGTACGTATACATCAGCAGCTGTACAAAGAAACTGTCTTGTGTACATTTAGTATCCGTAAGAGGTTCCCTTGTGACAAAAGCCAGCAGTAATTGGGCCACGAGCGTTTCAAAGCCAAATTTGTGCCGGTCGACGTCCGCCGTTCGCGCTGATGAGCCAACGCGTGTTGCACGTGACCGGGCTGACATCCCGCTTGAATCTTTGTCCTTCGACGACGAGCCGGGTAAAGCTGCGTTGCTCGAACAGATCCTTAAGGGTGCACCGATCGACGTCGGGGGAAACGTGTGGATCGGGGCCGGTGCGATGATCCTGCCCGGCGTCACCATTGGCCGTGACGCAGTTGTCGCCGCAGGCAGCATTGTCGCTTATGGAGTTCCGGCAGCTAGCCTGATCGCAGGGCCCAAACGCACAGTGCGCCGGCGTTGGTGACAACCGCAGCGAAACCAGCGAGCAGCCGCGACCGTGCTACTGCGATCTTCGCCTCGAGGTGTAGGCGTTTGGCTTTCGTGGGCGCGAGTACCGTCGCAAGGTGAAACCGTACGATGAAAGGTGAAGGGTAAAGCGCGATGAGAATGAGGCTTGAACTTGTGCCCCTGCCCGTGTCTGATGTTGACCGGAGCAAAGCCTTCTACGCCGATGTCATCGGGTTCGAAGTCGACCACGACGTGCAGCCCGGCAACGGAATGCGCATCGTGCAACTCACCCCGCCTGGGTCGGCATGCTCAATCGTGATCGGCGTCGGAATTGCAGGCGACCCCACGAAAGGCACCGTGCACGGACTCCATTTAGTGGTCGACGACATTGCTGCGGCCCGAGATGAGCTCGTGAGCCGTGGCGCCGAGGTCAGCCTCGTTCAGGACATGGGCGGAGTGCAGTACGCCTATTTCAGCGACCCCGACGGTAACTCGTGGGCGCTGCAGCAGATCGCTCGGCTTGTGGGCTGAACCTTCGTGGCTTGACGTGGTCCAGGTCAACGCGACGCTTGCAGTGAGGCAAGAGTGGGGTGACACCGCGAATTACGACTAAGCAGCGTGAGGCTGCGCTGTTCCGAAGGGGACAAGGGGGTAGATGACGACCTGAACAGTGGCGAGTGCTTCGGCCGCAATCTGAGCAGCGAGTCGCCAAGACTGTAGTGAGATCTCGTTTACCCGACCGCCACCGTGAACTTACACAACGTTGCCGTGCGTGGGTGCCGTGCGGGCGCGACCGTGTAGACGGGCCATCCCGCCTCAGTGCGCGCCGCGGTGGGAACGGGCAAACCAGCGAGTAACCTCTGAGAAACTCGCCAGCGTTTAGCCTGAGCGGCACACTCTTGAGGAGGAACAGATGGACATGCGCAAACTCGTC
>JBDTAD010000540.1:0-2351 GCA_039924815.1 Lacisediminihabitans sp. | reverse complement strand
CTTCCCTACCAAGTAATCCGCACGCAGCCTCAAAAACCGCAGAATCCGATTCCTGCACAACCTGCACAACCCGCACCACCAGCACAAGAAAGAGGAAACAGTGACAGATTCCCGATTGGCCGTCATCATCCTCGCAGCGGGCCAGGGAACGCGCATGAAGTCTTCCCGCCCCAAGGTGCTGCACGAGATCGCGGGCGTTCCTCTTCTCGGCCACGTACTCTCAACGGCAGCCCAACTCGGTGCAGAGAGGGTTATCACCGTCGTTCGACACGATCGTGACACCATCGCCGCGGTCGTGCTCGAGCAATTGCCCTCTGCGCTGATCGTTGATCAGGACGACGTTCCCGGCACCGGAAGGGCCGTGGAACTTGCCCTCGCAGCGCTACCGGATGATTTTGACGGACACGTTGTCGTCTTGAGCGGCGACGTTCCACTTCTCGACGCTGCCACCATTGAGAGTCTCGTCGCGAGCCACAGCGCTTCTGGCAACGCCCTCACGCTGCTGAGTGCGTCCTTCGAAGATCCGACCGGGTTCGGGCGCATCGTGCGCTCCGCCGATGGTGCCTTCGACTCGATTGTTGAGCAGAAGGATGCTGCGGAAAACGAACTGCAGATCACCGAAGTGAACGCCGGTGTGTACGTCTTCGACGTTTCCGCGCTGCGTGATGCGCTCGGCGCAATTGGAACCGACAATGCGCAGAAGGAAAAATATCTGACGGATGCTGCCGCGGGCATCCGCGCATCCGGCGGCCGCATTGAAGCGGTTCCGGTCTCCGATCCGTGGCTCGTCGCGGGCGTCAACGATCGCGCCCAGCTCAGTGCGGCAGGGGTCGAGCTGAACGCGCGGATCGTGCGCGGTTGGCAGCTTGCCGGGGTTACCGTGCACGACCCGGCCACGACCTGGATCGATCTCGACGTGACTCTCGCCGAAGACGTGGAGATACTCCCGGGAACCCAACTCAAGGGTGCAACCACGATTGATCGCGGGGCCATCGTCGGCCCAGATACCACCCTTGTGGATTGCGAAATCGGCGAAGGTGCGATCGTCAAACGCACCGACGCGACACTCGCCGTGATCGGTGCTGGCGCATCCGTCGGTCCGTTTGCTTACATTCGACCGAACACGGTGCTCGGTGCGAACGGCAAGATCGGCACCTTCGTAGAGACCAAAAACAGCACGATTGGGGCTGGCAGCAAAGTGCCGCACCTCAGCTACATCGGCGACACCACCGTGGGCGAGCACACTAATCTCGGGGCCGGTGCTATCACGGCGAATTACGACGACATCAACAAGAACCACACCGAGATTGGCTCGCACGTGCACGCTGGGTCGCACAACGTGTTCGTCGCCCCCGTTACAATTGGCGATGGAGCTAAAACGGGAGCAGGTACGGTCGTCCGCAAAGACGTCCCGGCTGGCGCACTCGCGATTACGGTGGCTCCGCAGCGCAATATGACGGGTTGGGTCGAAGCCAATCGTCCGGGTACCGAGGCGGCGAAAGCAGCGGCGGCCGGCGAAGAAGCCAAAAACTAGCCTCTTCCTTCACACAGCGCCGGTGACGGCAGAGAGCGGGATACGTGTCCGAGATCAAAATCAACGGACAAAAAAGGCTAGTGATCGTCTCCGGTCGCGCCCATCCCCAGCTCGCTATCGACATCGCGGCCGAGCTCGACACCGATCTCGTTCACACCAACGCCCGCACTTTTGCGAACGGCGAAATTTACGCGCGTTACGGCGAGAGCGTGCGCGGATGCGATGCATTCGTCATCCAATCGCACACCGACCCCATCAACGAATGGCTCATGGAGCAGCTCATCATGGTGGATGCCCTGAAGCGGGCATCCGCTAAGCGCATCACCGTGGTCGCTCCCTTCTATCCGTACGCCAGGCAAGACAAAAAGGGTCGCGGACGTGAGCCGATTTCTGCCCGTCTCGTTGCAGACCTGTTCAAGGCCGCTGGCGCGGACCGCATCATGTCCGTCGATTTGCACGCCGCGCAGATCCAGGGTTTCTTTGACGGTCCAGTCGATCACCTGTTCGCGATGCCGGTTCTGCTCAAGCACTTCCAGGCCAAGCTCGATACCTCGAACCTCACCGTGGTGTCGCCAGACATGGGCCGCGTACGGGTCGCCGATATCTGGAGCGACAAGCTCGGTGCGCCGCTAGCGATCATCCACAAACGCCGCGATCCACTCGTGCCGAACAAGGTTTCTGTGCACGAGATCATCGGGCCGGTGGATGGGCGTGTGTGCCTCATCGTCGACGACATGATCGACACTGGGCGCACCATCGTCGCAGCGGCTCGGGCCCTCAAGGAGGCCGGAGCTCTCAGCGTTGTTGTCGCCGCGAC
>JBDTAD010000539.1:0-3605 GCA_039924815.1 Lacisediminihabitans sp. | reverse complement strand
TTCTCGTCGAGCGTGCTCACGTCATGCCCTGCGAGCGTGTATGTGCCGTGTGAGGCAACGTCGAGACACCCGAGCAGGTTCATCAAGGTGGACTTTCCCGAACCGGACGGGCCCATGATCGCCACGTAATCGCCCTGTGCGACCGCAAGATCGATGCCACGGAGCGCGTGAACGCTGGCATCACCGGTTCCGTAGACCTGGTGAATCTCGCGCAGTTCGAGCACGGGCTCTCGCACGGCTCTGGCCTGTTGCGCGGGTGCGAGGGTGGTCATCCCCTGCCTCCACCGAAACCGCCGGTTCCGCCCGTGCCCCCGCGGAAGCCGCCACCGCCCGTGCCTCCGCCGCCGCGGAAGCCGCCGCCGAAGCCACCTGTGCCGGTCGTTCCGGTTCCCGTCGTGCCCGTGCTGGGCGAGACTACGCCGAGCACGACGGTCTGGCCGACCTTCAGGCCGGACTTGATCTCAGTGCCGGTGGTGCCAACGACTCCGAGGGTCACAGTCGTCGTCGTGCTCTTTGACGGGTCGGCGGAGTCAACCACCTTGACTGTGGAGACGCCGTTCGCCGTGGTAATCGCGGCGCTCGGCACATAGAGCGCGTTGGCCGCGGATGACTTCGTGGTGATCGCGACGGATGCCGTCTGACCGATTCTGAGTCCCGTCGGGATCGAGTCCAGCGTGATGGTGGTCGCGTACGTGACGATTGAGTTGCTGCTCGTTGCCGTGGGCGCGATCGCGGTGACCTTGGCATCAGCGCTCACACCGGTCACCGCGGGGAAGGTCACCTTCGCGGCCTGGCCGACGGTGACGGAGGCAATGTCCGCCTCGGCGATACTTGCCGTCACGGTCATGGCCGACACATCCGCAATCGTGACGAAGCCAGACGATGACGAGGAGCTTGATCCGCCGGACGAACCGGAAGCGCTCGAAGACCCTGACGTCCCCAAAGCCCCCGATCCGCCCGACGAGCCTGATGACCCCGACGCGGACCCGCCGGAGCTGGAACCCACGCTGCCGTTGACCGCGATGACAACTCCGGCAATAGGAGCGGTGAGGGTGGTGGCAGCGAGGTTCGATTTGGCCGTGGCGAGAGCGTCTGCTGCAGTGTTCGCCTGCGCCTGTGCCGAAAGGATCGATGACCGAGCGCTGTTGATCGACTGGGTGTTGTTGCTGTTGCTGGACTGGCCGCCGCTGCCCGAGGAGCTCTGCGTGCTTGCGGCCACTGCGGCGGTGAGGTTCGATCTCGCATAGGAGAGGTTCGTCAGCGCGTTGTTGTAGCTCGTCTGCGCCTCGTTCTCGGTTTGTTGGAGTGAGCTCGGGTTGAGTGTTCCGAGCGTCTGCCCTGCCGTAACGGTTTGCCCGAGCGTTACGGCAACGCTGGCGATGGTTCCGGAAGCCTGGAAGGATGCGCTCACTTCGTTAACCGGCGCGACCGAACCGCTCGCTGTGACGGTGTTGCTGACGGTGCCCTGTTGAACCGTGCTCGTGAGCTGGGTCGCAGCAGAACTTGACGACGCCTCGGGGGGATTGATGATGAAATACACCCCGACGATCGCCGCGACGACGACGATGCCCAAGGAGGTATTGATGATTGCGCGCTTGCTCACCTGCATAACCACACGCTGGCGAGTGACCCTATGAGAATCGTAAGAATGGGCTGCGAATGACTCTCGTGTTACGCACTGCGGCTTCAGATTCTCTCAGGAAGGATCGTTGGTTCTCATAGGAATCTCCAAGCACGACAGGGATAAATAGCCTTGTGAATACCGATGCTGCCAACATTTCGTCCCATCCGGACTCCACCGCAAAGCTCCTGCGGGCGGATGGCAGCCCGGTGCGCGTGGTTGTGGTCGACGACGAGTCTTCGCTCAGCGACCTGCTGAGCATGGCGTTGCGCTACGAGGGCTGGGATGTGCGTGCTGCGGCCGACGGGCACAGTGCTCTCGCGGTCATCCGAGAGTTCCAGCCGGACGTGGTGGTGCTCGACGTTATGCTGCCCGACATCGATGGCCTGCAGGTACTCAAGCGCATGAGAGCGGACGGCCGTGATGTTCCCGTGCTTTTCCTCACTGCGAAGGATGCGCTGGACGATCGCATCGCGGGCCTCACAGCGGGCGGCGATGACTACGTGACGAAGCCGTTCAGTCTGGAGGAACTCGTGGCTCGGCTGCGCGGTCTCATCCGCCGTTCGACGATCGTCATCACGGACACGGTGGATCCGATCCTGCGGGTGGGGGAATTGACCTTGGACGAGGAGAGCTATGAGGTGCGTCGAGGCGGCCGGCTTATCGAGCTGACCGCGACGGAGTTCGAACTGCTGCGCTTTCTCATGCGCAACCCGCGCCGGGTGATGAGCAAGGCGCAGATCCTCGACCGGGTGTGGAGTTACGACTTCGGTGGCAGGTCCAGCATTGTCGAGATTTACATCTCGTACCTCAGAAAGAAAATCGACGCGGGCGCGGCACCCATGATCCACACGGTGCGTGGAGTGGGCTATCTGATCAAGGCAACCGGATGATGAGGGTCGCCCCGCGCAGGCGCTGGTCGTTGCGCAGACGGCTCGCCCTCGCCGTCGTCAGCCTGCTTGCCGCCGTTTCTATCGTGATCGGCGCCGTGAGTGTGCTTGCGCTGCAGGGCTTTCTGATGAGCCGCCTCGACGACCAACTCACCGCGGCGACCGGACGGTCGCAGGGCGGATTCGGTCCTCCCGGCTCGAATGCTGGCCAGGTATCGTCTCCCGAACGCTTCATCCAGACTCTCAATCGCCAGGCGCCCGGCACGGTCATCGCGCTTGTCTCCGGCGGCGCGATCCTGGCCTTCGAGAAAGACCAAAAGACGGGCCAACAGCAGCAACTCTCGGAAAGTCAGACGCAGGAGCTGGCGTCGGCTTCCTCGCGCACAGAGCCGACAACGGTCGATCTCGGGGGCAGCCTCGGTAGTTACCGCGTTGCCACGGCGGTGTTCAGTAATGGTGACCGGGTGGTCACCGGGTTGCCGTTGGGTGACGTACAGGCGACTCTCGTGCGGTTAGCGCTGGTCATCGCGGTCGTCACGCTTATAGGGCTCGCCCTCGCTGCGGTTCTCGCAACCGTCATTGTGCGGCTCGCACTCCGGCCGCTGCAGCGGGTGGTTGCCACGGCTACCCGGGTGTCCGAGCTGCCGCTGGATCGAGGCGAGGTGGCGCTCGCCGTGCGCGTTCCGCCGAGTGACGCCGATCCGCGAACGGAGGTCGGCCAGGTTGGTGCGGCCATCAACCGAATGCTGGGGCACGTCGCATCCGCTCTCACCGCGCGGCAGGCTAGCGAACGCAAAGTGCGACAGTTCGTGGCGGATGCCAGCCACGAGTTGCGCACGCCGCTCGCCTCCATCCGTGGATACTCCGAGCTCACCAGGCGCGGCAACTACGAGCTGCCGGACGATGTCGTCCACGCGATGGGCAGGGTCGAGTCTGAGGCGACCAGGATGACCTCGCTCGTCGAAGACCTCTTGCTGCTCGCGAGACTGGATGAAGGCCGCGACCTCGATCACAAGCCGGTGGATCTCTCCCGGCTGCTTATCGATGCGGTAAGCGATGCCCTGGCCGCAGGCCCCGAGCACGAGTGGGTGCTC
>JBDTAD010000538.1:0-2780 GCA_039924815.1 Lacisediminihabitans sp. | reverse complement strand
AGTTCTCCAGTTCTTGCCAGATCTTCTCGAGCTTTGCGCGCAGGTGCTGACTGGCGGGAGTCGACTCGATCAGGGTTGCGCGAGCATCCGTGGGGTCGGGGCGGCGGCGCACGAAGCCGGCTCGTTCAAGGCGCTGAACCGTGCGGGTCATGGTCGCGGCGTCGGAATCAAGAACTCTCACGAGGTCGATCTGGCGCTGCTCGCCGTGGTCCCACAGGTGCATCATCACCAACTCCTGACCCACATACAGCCCGGTATCGCGCAGGAGTGACCCGACAAGCATCTTGTGTAGCCGCGCCACGCGGAAGATCGCGTGGCTGATGGGGCCGCTGGCAGCCGCCGTGGGTTGCTGCACGACCGCGTGTGCTGAGGGGGCAGTTCCGGGCCCGCCACCGTCCGTCTGATGCGTGTGCGCTGTCATCCGTCTTCTCCTTGACGAACCCAGCCTACGACATAGCTGATCGAACAATGATGGCTAGCTCAAAAAGAATTGGATACATGGGAATAAAGTGATTGCGAAGTTACTTGTTCGAACATGTAACTACGAAAAGGAGTTCGTCATGAAGATTTTGGCTACTGGCGCCACAGGGTGGGTTGCTCAGCTGGTCGTACCGGCTCTGGTGAGTGCCGGACACGAGGTAAGGGCGGTCGTTCACGATGCCAACAAAGCGGACATCCCCCTCAGCCTCGGCGCGCAGGAGACAGTGCAGGCAGACCTGCGCGATCCTGCCAGTCTCGATGCAGCGCTCGACGGTGTTGACGGTGCCTTTTTGATCACTCCGGCTTTCGCGCCGGATGCCACCGAGCTTGGCCTGACATTCGTGCAGGCGGCCGAACGGGCTGGCGTGCGCAAGCTCGTCTACTCCGGCGTTTACCATCCGTCGCTCGGCCTGGAAAATCACGCGAGTACCCGCCCAATCGAGTCGGCGCTCTTTAGCTCAGACCTCGATTTCACAGTTCTGCAACCGGCGATGTTTTTGCAGGGCCTCGATGGTGCGTGGCAGCAGGCACGCAGCGGCGGCGCGCTCGCGATGCCGTGGTCGAAGACCTCGCGGATGACCTACGTCGACTACCGCGATGTGGCCGAGGTCGCGGCGCTGGCGTTCAGTGACGAGCGGCTCTCATACGGCACGTTCGAGCTGGCCGCTGGCGGCATGATCGACCGGGTGCAGCTGGCAGAGCTGTTCAGCGCGACATCCGGTATCTCGATAACAGCGCAAGACCTGCCGGCGGGCGCCCTTCCTGCGAGCCTGCCAGAAGGTCTGCGAACCATGTTCGCCGAGTATGACCGGCACGGTTTCCACGGCGGCAACTCGCTCGTGCTTCGCTCGATTCTCGGTCGCGAGCCGCGCTCGCTTGAAGACTATGTGGCTGAACTAGCGCGTGCGTCATGAGCCAGCGGGAAGACTTCATCGCCTGGACGATCAGTGAGTTTCGCGCGAACCACGGGCAGGTTGGTGGCCCGTTCGCGGGAGCGCCACTGCTGCTGTTGCACAGTCGAGGGGCGAAGACCGGACAAGAACGCATCAACCCGATGATGTATCTCCCGGACGCGGAGCGGTATCTGGTGTTCGCATCAGCCGCGGGGGCTGATCGCAACCCCGCCTGGTATCACAACGTGCTCGCCAACCCCGAGTGCTTCATTGAGGTGGGCAGCGACACGATCGAGGTCACCGCCACCGACGTGCCCGGTGCAGAACGTGATCGTCTGTTCGCCGAGCAGGCCAGCCGCTTTCCGGGCTTCGCCGGGTATCAGCGGATGACCGACCGCACCATCCCGGTGATCGCACTCACCCCAGTACCTTCCGCAGCCACCGGCAGCACCTTAATTGAGGAGAAATAAATGACAGAGAACGACCCCACCATTGACCCCGCGAGCCTTCAGCCGCTGTGGCAGCCGATTCGCGCGGGCGAACTAGAGCTTCCGCACCGCCTCGCCATGTCCCCGATGACCAGGTCTCGCGCACAGAAGGATGGCACTCCACACGAGATGAGTGCCGAGTACTACCGGCAGAGGGCATCCATGGCTCTCATCATCACCGAGGGAACGCAGCCGTCAGAGGACGGGCAGGGATACCTCCTTACCCCCGGCATTCACAGCGACAGTCACGTCGAAGGTTGGCGCACGGTGACCGACGCGGTGCACGAGGCTGGCGGTCGCATTGTCATCCAGTTGATGCACGTTGGGCGGGTGTCGCATCCGCAGAACACGCCGCACGGACGCCAAGCCGTTGCCCCCTCCGTCATCACGCCCGCGACTCCGATGTTCACCGCATCCGGAATGCAACCGATTCCAGAGCCGCGCGAGCTATCGACGGATGAGGTGCGCGACATCGTGCAGGAGTTCCGTCTCGCTGCTCGGGCCGCAATTGCCGCCGGTGCTGACGGCGTCGAGATCCACTCGGCCAACGGCTACTTGCTGCAGCAGTTTCTCTCGAGCAATGCCAACGAGCGCACGGACGAATACGGCGGATCCATCGCGAATCGCATTCGGCTGAGCGTAGAGGTTGCGGCGGCGGTCGCCGACGAAATCGGGGCCGGTCGCACGGGCATCCGGATCTCTCCCGGTAGCGGGCTTGGTGACATCGTCGAGAACGACGTCCATGAGCTCTACGGCGCACTGGTGTCAGCGCTTGCCCCGCTGAACCTCGCATACCTGCACATCGCGTCCGGCGATGACGTGTTGCTGCGCGAACTGCGCGATCTGTGGCCGAACACCCTGCTGCTCAACCGTGCCGGCAGTCTCCTCGAAGCGCGCGTGCGCGACATCGAGAACGGTC
>JBDTAD010000537.1:0-3051 GCA_039924815.1 Lacisediminihabitans sp. | reverse complement strand
ACCATCTCGATCTTGAAGCCGAGCTCGTCGCCCAGAATCTCGAACGTCGCCTCATCAAGCGACTCGGTTGCCGTGGCCATCTGTCCCAGGTGGAACAGAACGGTCACCAAGTTGCCGGGGCTCGTGTCGATCTTGTCGGCGAAGTCCGTGATAGACGCACCGCGACGCATTCGGATGACCGTCTTGCCATCACCGCGGGGTACGCTCACGCCACCCAGCGACGGAGCTTCTCTGAGCTCGAACTCTGCTCTCTTCGTGCGCTTCGACTTGCGAGCCTTGCTCTTGCCGCCGCCGCGTCCGAACGCACCGGCAGTGCCACCGCCTGGTCCGCGACCACGACCGCCGCCGCCTGCTGGACGGTTGGGGCCAAAGTTCGAGCCGGGAGTGCCTGCCGGGCGGAATCCACCCGCACCCGCGCCAGCACCCGCTGGGCGACCTGCGCCACCCGGACGGAATCCGCCTGCACCGGCCGGACGCTGACCGAAGCCACCTGGACGCTGTCCCTGTCCCGGCCCACCGGGGCGCGGGGCACCCGGACGGGGCGCCGAAGGACGTGGAATGTTATTCGGAGCCGGCGGGCGAGTGTTCATGCCCTGCGTGCTCGCGTAAGGGTTATTGCCCGGACGCGGAGCACCCGGACGTTGCATGCCCTGCGTGCTCGCATAAGGATTGTTACCCGGACGCACCGCACCGGGGCGCGGGATGCTCGGAGTCGACGAACCGCCAGAAGCGGGCGTCTCTGGGCTCGCTGCAGGAGTCGGTGCTTCAGCCGCGGGGGCTTCAGCTGCCGGGGCCGCCGCGGCCGGTGCTGGCTCGGGTGCCGGAGTCGGCGCCGGAGCAGGTGCTGGAGTTGGACGGCTTGGTGCCTTAGGTGCCGCAGCCTCAGCGGGCTTCGCAGGTGCAGCGATGCCGTCAGCAGCGAGTGCAGCCTTCAACTTGCGGGCTACCGGGGGCTCAATGCTTGAGGAAGGGCCCTTGACGTATTCGCCCATTTCCTTGAGCTTGTCGAGGGCTACTTTGCTGTCGATACCGAGTTCGGCAGCAACTTCGTGTACGCGTGGTTTCGCAGCCACAATTCTCCTGTCTGGGCCTGCACCCAAACAGGGGCAGACCATTATTTACGGACGGGTCTCATTTCGAGCCGCTCATTAGTTGTCCATAGTTCAATCAGCCTGTTCGTTCGGGTGTCTCGGATGAGACACCGACTGTTGCAATCAACCCTTCCGCCCGAAGCGGCCCATCCACTCTCAACGCACGACTGAAAGCCTTGCGAGCTATCGATGTCTCGATGCACGTGAGGGTGGGATGCACCCAGGCGCCTCGGCCTAAAAGCGTTGCGGAATGATCCGCGATCACTTCGCCATCTAGCGCAACGACCCTCAGCAGGGAGGACTTGTTGCCACGCTTTCGGCAGCCGAGACAGGTTCTTACGGGTTCCATACTAGACCCACTCACTGTCAACCCCTTTCTGCGTCGGAAGATTCCAACGGTGTCGCATTCCATGCTGCCCTACCTAGACTTCTCTGCATGACCGCTCCTCGTGCCTCGGCCTCGACCGTCGCTCTGTCCGCCGCCCTTGACGTTGTTCTGGTCCTCGTGTTCGTCACAATCGGACGCCAAAGCCATGACGAGGGCATAACGCTGATGGGCACTCTTGTTACCGCGTGGCCATTCCTCGTCGCGCTCGCCATTGGATGGCTGATCTCACGAGCGTGGCGACGGCCGCTGGGCATTCTGAGCCCCGGAGTGATTATTTGGGCCTGGACGATCATCTTCGCCATGGGGTTGCGCATCGCGAGCGGGCAGGGTGTAGCGCTTGCCTTTGTCATCGTCGCGACCGTGACGCTGGCACTGTTTCTCGTCGGCTGGCGGGCACTCGCTGCAGGCTTTCGTCGCATCCGGCCCCGCCAGGCCGATTAGTCAGGTTAGGACTCCAGGATCGAGTCCGGCGGGATGCCGGCGGCTTTAACCGAGCCGCCAACGCTGGCGCGTCGTCGACCCGGCGCAAGAATCACCAACCAGCCAGCGTTTTCTAGGACTCCAGGATTGAGTCCGGCTGGATGTCGATTCTTGCGCCCGTCAGTTTGGCGGCGAGGCGGGTGTTTTGGCCCTCCTTGCCGATGGCGAGTGACAGCTGATAGTCAGGAACAAGCGCGCGCACGGCCTTCGTGGCCGCGTCGATCACGAACGCCGAGGTGACTTTCGACGGCGACAGCGCGTTCGCGACGAAAGTTGCCAAGTCTTCGTTGTAGTCGACGATGTCGATCTTCTCGTTGTTGAGCTCAGCGGTGACAGCGCGAACGCGCTGGCCAAGCTCACCGATGCAGGCACCCTTGGCATTGACACCCGGCTCGTTGGCGCGCACCGCGATTTTTGTGCGATGGCCGGCCTCGCGGGCGAGAGAGATGATCTCTACCGCACCGCTGGCAATCTCGGGAACCTCGAGGGCGAACAACTTGCGCACGAGCGATGGATGCGTGCGGGAGACAGTGATCTGCGGCCCCTTGAGGCCCTTGCTGACAGACGTGACGTAGACACGGATGCGGGTGCCGTGCGTGTAGTCCTCGCTGGGCACCTGCTCCTCGGGTGGCAGAATCGCCTCCACTGAACCCAGATCAACGTGGATCATCCGAGGATTGGGCCCCTGCTGGATAACGCCAGCGATGATGTCGCCCTCGCGGCCCTTGAACTCGCCAAGGACGTGGTCATCTGCGATGTCGCGCAACTTCTGGTTGATGACCTGCTTGGCCGCGAATGCGCCGATGCGTCCGAAGTCGCTAGGGCTGTCTTCGGCCTCGCCGATAACCTCGCCCTCGTCATTCAGCTCGGGCACGAAGATGCTCACGTGACCTGTCTTGCGATCGAGGGTCACTCGCGCGGTCGGAACGCCATCCTTCTGATCGGCCTGTTCTGTGTGTTTGAGATAGGCCGTCAAGATCGCCTGCTCGATGATCACGACCAGTTCCTCGAAGGGAATTTCGCGTTCGCGCTCCATGAGCCGCAGCACGCCCAGATCGATGTCCACTGAGGGCCTCCACTATTTAAGGTTCT
>JBDTAD010000536.1:0-2096 GCA_039924815.1 Lacisediminihabitans sp. | reverse complement strand
TCTGATCCGGCCTCGTCGAACACCCTCATCGACCCGATGCTGTGCACGTTGTTGTCCGAGAAGCTCGTGCACACCAGAATCGGCACGCGGATGCTGGCGAGATCCGGCGTGATCGACTGCCACCAGGCATCCTGAAGCGGGTGGTCGCGGCGCTCCACTCCTATGTTCTTGTGCAGGCGCGCGATGCGGTTCGACTGGTACAGCCAGATGCGGGTGAAGCCGTCTTCGGCGATGCCGCCCGGGGTGCAGAAGTCGCGGTAGATGTCGGTGAAACCCTCCCACGGGCAGATCGCCTTGAGGCTCGGCGGGTTCAGCGCGGCCACCTTGTATTGGGAGAGCGCCAGGTAAGAGACGCCCAACAGCCCGACGTTGCCGCTCGACCAGGGCCGCGCCGCGGCCCACTCGATCAGGTCGTAGTAGTCCAGCGCCTCTTGGTCAGAGAGTAGGTCGCCGGTGCCTTCGGAATGCCCCGCGCCGCGCGTGTCTGCATTGATCACGGCGTAGCCCTGGGCAACCCACCACGCAGGGTCCGGAGCCTCCCAACTGGTGAGCTCCGAGAAACGCACCGGGGCCGGCTGGTTCATGATGCGATATTGCAGGGCAAACGACCATCCGCGGCCCTTCTTCTTGGGGAGGGCGTCCTTGCTATACGGATGCGCGGACATGAGCACCGGGAACGGCCCGTTGCCCGCCGGGCGGAACAGATTCAGTCGCAGCTTCACGCCATCGCGCATCGCGACCGCAACGTCGCGCTCCTGCACCAGATCCGCCGGCGCCTCGTAGACCGTGACCGGCGGGCGGAGAGCGGTTCGGATGCGCTTACGCGCGTAGGCTGCGGCGCCCGGGCGGTGCCAAGGGCGGTCGTGCGTTGCGGACATGGTGCCGCACTCCTCTGGGCGTAGGGCGTCGTTCAGGTGTGAGAGGTGCGACCGATAGATGCACCTGGTCTTTTCATAACTCAGGCTATTTATCGCGTCCGTCGGCCCGTGAGCCGGTGTTTTCAGCGCCTAGGTAAGAGCCTAGAGATGGACAGCCTGAGTTGTGCACACATCGCGTCAAGTATCGGCGGAATCTCTCAGCGAGCGTGAACCTACAGCGACTACACCGTCGCCGTGCACACCTGCACCACTACGCTGACACGGAAGTTAAGACTCACGAGAAAGCCCGAGGGAGGCGGCACCGACCATGACTGAACAGCACACCGTCATCGCGAACGCTGCCGCCTGGCGCGAATGGCTCGACGCGCACGAGCATGACTCTGACGGCATCTGGCTTTTGCTGGCCAAGAAGGGCACTGTGTCGCCCACCTCGTTAACCTATGCCGAAGCGCTCGACTAGCGTTCGAATTCGCCCGGGCCTGGCGCTCGGCGTCGCGGTCAGCACTCGATGCAGAATCGAGTACCGATCGGATGCCGAGAGCCGGGCGAAGGCGGCCGCAGCTTCCGCGGACTCGGCGAGCGCGGCGGCAAGGTCGCCCGGCACCTCGGCCGCGGCCTGCCCCGGGTAGGCGCGATCCCACCGACCGTCGCTCTTCGCGCGCTCGATTTCGGCGTGCCCTCGGGTACGCATCCGCCCTTGCTCGATCAGCGTTTCGACGAGCCCAATGTTGCGCTGCGACCACATGGATGCTTTGCGCCGCGGCGTGAAGCGCTGCACGAACGTCGCTTCGTCATGACCGCGTTTCTGCCCGTCGATCCAGCCGCTGCAGAGCGCTTCATCGAGGGCTTCGGTGTAGCTCAACGACGTGGGTGTGAGCGTGCCCTTCTTTGCCAGCAGCAGCCACACCCCATCAGACTCGTACTCCTGTGCGTCGAGCCATTCACGCCAGGCTGCGGCGTTCGCGATGATGGTGTGCTGTTCGGCCATGGTCCGCGTGCCGCCTTCCTTGGCGCCCTCGACCGTCGTCAACTACTGCGTGAGCCTAGCAACGCGGCCGCGAGCATCCGCTTCATCCACGCCTCGAACTCGCTGGCGGAATAGCGGCGCCTGCGCACCAGCAGCTCGTAGCTTTCGGGGCTCGTGATCAGCCAGGCGGTGTCGATCGCGGACTCGCGCGTGAGGCCTGGACTCAACGCGCTGTCGGGAATATGCTCGAG
>JBDTAD010000535.1:0-5188 GCA_039924815.1 Lacisediminihabitans sp. | reverse complement strand
CCGGGGAACAAAAGTTTGACTTGGTACTCGTCCAGCTGGCGCACGCGTAACACGATGACGACCACCACCCACGCCACGAACAATATTGGCAGCACCGCCAAGACCAGACGCAACGGGTTGCTCTCATGACCCCACTGGTACAGGGCAAAGCTCGCAATCAGGTAACAGGCGGCTCCCACCCACACCCGCACTCGAAAGACACGCCGGCGTCGCAGTTCAGTCGTTGATTCTCCGCCAGAGTCAAGGTCGCTTGTCATTTTTCCATCGTAAAGCGGGCGAAGAAGCAAGTCAAGGTCCCTTGTCATCCCTGTACGAGCGCGTTGCACTTTGCGAATACGGGCGCCAGAACCCTAGCTAGGCTGCCCAGAAGCGGCCGCGGGCGACAGGCGCGTCCCTCGTAAAGCGTGCGCGATTGCGCCGATGGCAGCACTGGCGATGATGATCAGCGCATATCCGATTGTGGTCGGAACCAGATGGAAGGTGCCGATGGCGAGGCCAGCGATGATCGCCGGTAGCCCGAGTGAGAGGTAGCAGACGATGTAGGTCGCGGCGAACAGTTCGGCGCGCTGGTGCGCCTCGGCCAAGGGTGCAATCACGCGCATTTCTCCGGCGAACGCCATGCCGAAACCGACACCGGCGAACACGGTGCCGATGGCCAAAAGAACAAAGGGAATGGGCCCGAAGAGGGCGAGCGACTCGAACACAACCGCGACGATGAATATCGTGATCCCAGCAACCAGCGCAACAGACGCGCTGACGATCACGCGACGTGCTCGCACCCGACGACTCAGATAAATGGATAACGCGCCGACTCCCGACAACACGGCGATCGCGCCCCCGCTGACCAGGCCGCTCTCGAGATGGAAGGTGTCGCGCAGGATCTCGGGCACCAACCCCAGAAACAGGCCTCCGACCATCCAGCCGGCGAGAAAGACCGGAAGCGCTGCACGAAACTCGACGCGAGCGAGCGCGGGAACTGAAACGTGGGGCCGCAAGCTGCGCAGTGCGCCAGGTCGACCGCTGACGGATTCAGGTGAAATGACAACGAACACCAGAGCCAGAACGAATGCAGCAGCGAACGCAAGGAACGTTGTGGGGATAGGGCTGGCATCCGATTGGATCAACACGCCGGCCGCGATCGCCCCGACCGCAAGCCCACCGACGGGGGCGAGGCTGATGACGGTCAGACCGATTGCCTTATTGCGCTCGGTTGCCAGGTCGGTCAAGCCTGCCGACAGCGCGCCGGTGGCTGCCCCGGTGGCGATTCCTTGAAGTGCCCGGGCGAGCACGACCGTTTCGATGTTGGGCGCAAACGCGAACAGAGCCATGGCGGCCACCTGCAGTACGAGCGCGCCGATCAGTACGGGGCGCCGACCGATGTGATCAGACAGCGATCCCACGGTGAGCAGTGCGATCAGGAGCGTCAAGGCATAGATCGCAAAGGCGAAAGTCAACAGCCACGAGGGGAACCCCCACTCTTGTTGATACAGGACGAAGAATGGTGACGGCGCAGCGGACGACGCGAAGAGAACAACCAGCGTCAGGGCGAATACGGTGAATGCGACGCCGCGGGACACTGTTCTGCGTCCACGCGGCCGCGTCGTTGCAGTGCCAGCTACCGTCGTGGGCAACGGGTTGTCAGAAGTGAGGGTCACAGCAGGCTCCAAAAGCAAGTTCAATGGCTAACGCAGTAAATGTTGCGATGGACAACTGTAACCTCGCTTCCCTACTGATGCAACTTTTCTTGCATTAGTATGAATGTCATGGCTGGAACATCTGCGGGAACTCGTACCGGAGGTCGAAGCACGCTCGTCGTCGCGGCCGTCCGCTCAGCGGTTGAAACCCTTGTTGCCGAACTCGGGGCAGAACGGGTCACTATCGCCCTCATCGCCGAGCGTGCGGGGGTTAACGCGACCAGCATCTATCGGCGCTGGGGTGATCTCCCCACGCTGATCAACGAGGTGGCCGCCTATCGGCTCGATCCCGAGCGACCACTGCCCGATTCGGGCTCACTCGAGGAAGACCTCCGAGCGTGGGGGCGCGAACTTGCCGAGCACTTCGGAAAGCCAGCGAATGCCGCTCTGCTGCGGGCAGGGGCGGCGCTGGCTAACGCCGGCCCGAGCGACTGCACCATCAATCGGCGCGAAGAGGCTGCACTGTTCGTCAACCGGATCCGCGCACGACACGAACGCGGTGCCGAAGAAGGCGAACCTGCCGCCCTCGTGCCGACGGCGAATCAAATCATCAACCACATCGTCGCGCCAATTACCTACCGCGCGATCTTCACCCGGGATCCGGTCACCACCGCCGAGGTCGATGGTCTTGTGGCAGACCTCTTTGCGGCCGCCGATCGAACCGCGGCCGCGCACTGATCCTGGGGATCTAGAAGCCGGACAGGCCCTCCCGCACCCTCTGTGGTCGGACACTAACTTCGTGCTGTTGTGTCACAGTAAAACGTGCACATCGACGACTTCCCCATGCCCGAGACCGCCGCGGCTCGCGCCGCCCTCAGCTTGGCAACGGAGTATCAGTCCGCCGTGATCACCGCCCACGCGATGCGCTCGTGGCTGTGGGCCGAGGCCTTCGCCGTTGTCGAGGGCATACGCGACATCGACCACGAACTCCTTTTTGTCGCCGCGGCTCTCCACGACATCGGCACCGTGACCGAATTCGACAACCACACGATTTCCTACGAGCACGCTGGCGGACACGTCGCTGTCGCGCTGACCACCGGCGCGGGCTGGGCATCCGAACGTCGACAGCGCGTGCTGAACGTCATCGTTCGACACAACTGGCCGAGCGTGGATGTGCAACTCGACGTCGAGGGGCACCTGCTCGAAATGGCGACCGGGCTCGATATCTCCGGCGCCAGACCGGACGTGCTGCCCGAAGAATTCCTGCGCGAGGTGCTGTCAGTGCATCCGCGCGATGCTCTCGCGCAGGAGTTTGGCGCGTGCGTGGTTGACCAGGCGAATCGCAAGCCGGCCACCGCCGCCCGGCGGCTCGTCGACGGTGGCCTGTTGCAGAAGCTCGCAGAGAATCCGCTCGAACTACTCTAGAGAGCCGTCAAGCGGCCTCGTGCCTTAGCCCGCGGCGACGGTCGGTGAGGCGGTCGTGATGACCGCCGTGTCGAAGTCCATCAGGCTCGCAACGACGGGTGAGATAGTCGCGATCCATTCCGGGTTCTGGTAGATCGCTTCGTACTTGCTCTGCTTATCCGCCTCGTTCTCGAAGGAGCGAATCCAGATGTAGGCATCCTCGTCGGCCTGATCGACGAGTGAGGCGCTCACCTCAACGCCACGTTCGCGAACGAAGGGGATCACCACCTCATCCATGTAGGCGACCAGTTCGGCGCGCTTGCCGGGGTGGGCGATGTAGCGGCGAATTTCGATGATGGCGGCGCTCACTGTGCGACCTCGATGACGATCTTGCCCTGGGTGTGGCCAGTCGAGGCGTAATCCTGCGCTGCACCGGCCTGCTCGAGCGGGAACGTTTTCTCTACGGCAACGCGGAGCTTGCCGCTGTCGACCAGCTCAGCGATCAACGCGAGAGCGGTGTGGTCTGGCTCAACGAGGAACCCTGTCGCGCGGATGCCACGCGCCTGCGCCGCGGCCGCGACCTCCTCACCGACACCGGCCGGAATACCGACGAAGATTCCGCCGGGCTTCACCACACCAATGGAGCGCAGGTTCGTCTGATCCGCATCTCCGACCAGGTCGATGACGACGTCGACATCCCGAACGTGCTCTTCAAAACGGGCCGAGCGATAGTCGATGAACTGCTGCACGCCGATCGAGCGAAGAAATTCCTCACGAGCGGCACTACCTGTGCCAATCACGTACGCTCCGCGCGCCACTGCGATCTGCACCGCGAGGTGGCCAACGCCACCGGCTGCTGCATGGATAAGAACGCGCTGCCCTGGCTGCACATCCGCCGTGTCGACGAGTGCCTGCCACGCCGTGAGTGCGGCAAGGGGAAGTGCTGCTGCCTCGACGTGTCCGATCGAACGCGGCTTGCGGGCGAACTGGCGCGACGGTGCTGTCACGTAGTCGGCGTAGGCGCCCGCGGCCCGGGGAAACCACGGCATCCCGTAGACCTCGTCACCAGGCGCCACTGTGGTGACACCGAAGCCAACAGCGTCGACCACGCCGGACACATCCCAGCCCATACCGAAGGGTGGTGATCCGAGAACCCCCGCCATTCCAGCGCCCTCGCGAGTCTTCCAGTCAACAGGATTGACCCCGGCTGCGTGCACACGGACGCGAATCTCCGTGGGCAACGGCTCAGGCACCGGTACCTCCACAAGTTGAAGCACCGAAGAGTCACCGAAGGTGTCCTGTCGAATTGCACGCATCGTGCCGTTGGTCATGGTGTTCTCCTCCCGGACAGGATCTCCGTCCGCTGATCACGACCGTATACTTTCGGTAGTGGTTACCCACAAGGTCTATTACTTACTAAAAGATACTGAGAGTGCTGATGGAAGCCTGCCCGACAGGAAAACACGACCACCACAACGTGTACGAAGCCGGATGTCCGTGCAGGTCGCTTCTGGAGTTGCTGGCGAACAAGTGGACTGCGCTCGCCATCGGTGGGCTCGAGGCGGGCCCGATGAGATTCGGCGCCATCAAGAAGCTGCTCTCCGGCGTGAGCCCAAAAATGCTTGCCCAGACTCTCCACCGGCTCGAAGACTCTGACCTCGTCACCCGCACGGTCTACGCATCCGTTCCCGCGCATGTGGAGTACGAGCTCACCGACCTCGGTCGCAGTGTGGCCGAGCCACTACGCAGCTTGCGGGTGTGGGTCGAGCGCCATCTCGACGAGGTCGTGGGACACGACCGCGAGCGAGACCTCTCGCTGCTCGAGAGCTGACACCCAGCTTCAGGCTGCCTCGGGTGCACGATGAGCTGCTCGGCGATGTGGAGTCCCGAAGCGGATGCCGATGGGCGAGCCTCAATCAGCTCAGCGCCTGGACAACGACTCGAGCGGCCTCAGCAATGAGGTTGTCATTGGTTGCCGCATCCCGATCTGTACGCGACGACATAATCGTCACCACCAACGGCTGCTGAGTGGGCGGCCAAATGACCGCGATGTCGTTGCGGGTGCCGTACGAGCCACTGCCAGTTTTGTCGGCGACGGTCCAGCCGGCGGGGACTGCCGCTCGGATCAGCGTGGCACCGGTCGTGTTTCG
>JBDTAD010000534.1:0-5957 GCA_039924815.1 Lacisediminihabitans sp. | reverse complement strand
ATTTGGTGGAGCTGCGGGCGCTTCGACAGGCTCAGCGACCGGAGATCGCGCTTCGGTGGGCTCGTCCTGCGGCGTCTTTTGGGCCTGCGCGGTGACCTGATCGGTGGAACTCGAGCCGGAGGCGGGGGCGTGGTGAGCCTCTTGGCGCGCTGGAGCTGTGGGGAGCGCGGAGCGATCCTGCGACGCCAGCGCCGACTGAGCCTGCGAAGTCGGTAAAGCCTTCGGTTCGAGTTCCACCGATCCCACGCGATCCACAGAATCAGCGGGCGAAGAAACACCGATGCGGCGCTCCAGGCGTTCTACGCGCGCTAGCGTTCCGCGCTCGGAGTCGTCGCTCGCGGGAACGAGCACCCGCGCGACCATGAGCTCGAGGTGCAGGCGCGGGGAGGTCGCTCCGGTCATGTCGTTGAGGGCGGCACTGACGACATCCGCAGTTCTGGAAAGCTCAGCGGCGCCGAAAAGCGCAGCCTCCTGAGCCATGCGGTCGAGCTCGTCTTGCTGCACGCCGCGGAGCACGGCCGCGGCATCCTCGCCGGTCGCTGCCACAACGATGAGGTCGCGCAGGCGCTCCAGAAGGTCCTCGACGAATCGGCGGGGATCTTGCCCTGTCTGGATGACGCGGTCGACTCCGGCAAAAGCGGCAGCGGCATCCGCGGTTCCGAGGGCGTCGATCACGTCGCCGAGCAGGGCTCCGTGCGTGTAGCCGAGCAATGCGACCGCGCGCTCGTACTGCACGTTGGATCCCTCGGACCCGGCGATGAGCTGGTCGAGCAGCGAGAGAGTATCTCGCACGCTGCCGCCGCCAGCCCGGACGACGAGCGGGAGCACGCCGGGCTCGACCGCAACCTTTTCGCTGGTCGCGAGCTGCTGCACGTACTCGAGCATCTGGGCCGGAGGCACGAGGCGGAACGGATAGTGGTGCGTGCGAGAGCGGATGGTGCCGATGACCTTTTCGGGCTCGGTCGTCGCGAAGATGAACTTGACGTGCTCCGGCGGCTCTTCCACGATCTTGAGCAGCGCATTGAAGCCCTGCGGCGTGACCATGTGCGCCTCGTCGAGGATGAAGATCTTGTAGCGGTCGCGGGCCGGGGCGAACACGGCGCGCTCGCGTAGATCACGCGCATCGTCTACGCCGTTGTGGCTGGCTGCGTCTATCTCCACGACATCTAACGATCCGCTGCCGTCTCGACTCAGCTCAATGCAACTCGGGCAGACACCGCACGGGGTGTCCGTCGGCCCCTCTGCGCAGTTGAGGCAGCGGGCCAGGATGCGGGCAGATGTCGTCTTGCCGCATCCGCGAGGACCGCTAAAGAGATACGCGTGGTTGACCCTGTCGTTGCGCAGCGCCGTGCGGAGCGGATCGGTCACCTGCGACTGCCCGATCAGCTCGGCGAATGTCTCTGGCCGATAGCGGCGATATAGGGCTGTAACCACGCAGTACAGCGTACCGGCGGCGGCTGACAGGCGCTTGCCGGTGTTTCATCCGCTGCGCGCTGGCGTGCGCACTTCCGTGTCTACCCGGCGACCGGCCGCGCCCGGGCCGGCTCTCCGCGCGGTAACGCAGGATGGATTGCGACACGCCGTCACAAACGGCCAGATCCTGCGGCGTGTCCCCGAATCTCCGACGTTAGCTACACGTCAGGCGGCCTCCGCTCGTGGCGACCGGGACATCCATCGTCCACTCCTCGACAGGGCACCGGCTTCGCGGGCTATCCGCAGTGGAGACGAAACTGCCAGCACGGGTGTGCCGACACGGCCAGACTGCCGGGACAATGACAACCATTCTCTGCGGGCTCGGTCACGTCGCAAGCGTGCCGCAGCTCCGCGAGATCGGGGCGACAGACGCCCGGTTGCGCGCGGCCGTGAGCCGCGGTGACATCGTTCGCTTGCGACGCGGCACTTACGGATGCGCGCATCTCGACTCCCTGACGGCGACCGCGGCGCACGTCGGCGGCGCAGTCACTTGCGTCTCGCTGCTTCGCGAGTCCAAGGTCTGGGCCGGACACGACAAGCGCACGCACATTCAACTTGACCCAAAGGCGTCCCATGCTCTGCACGGGTTTCTCAACGCCGAGGGTTTAGCACCGCGCTTTCACTGGGAGCGTCCGCGATTCGGGATGGAGACACCGTGGCGGGTGACCAGGATGCAGGCGCTCTGGCAAGCCGTCCGCTGTCTCGACGACGAAAATGCGATTGCCGCGCTGGAGTCCGCGATCCACACCGGTTATCTCCCCCTCGAGGACATTCTGCGGTTGTGGCAACTCGCGCCGCGCCGACTGCGAGAGTGCAGCTCCAGGCTGGTGACGATCAGCGGATCGGGGAACGAAACGGTCGTACGACTACGACTGGAGCGGGTCGGGTTCCAGGTAGAACCGCAGGGCGCGGTTCCCGGGCTGGGCCACCAGGATCTCGTGGTGAACGACTGTCTGGGGCTCGAAATCGATAGCCGAGCCTGGCATCACGGCGACGAGCAGCGGACGATCGACTACGACCGCGATTTGCACGCCGCGGGGCTCGGGCGGCCGACTATCCGCATCCTGCCCGCGCACATCCACTCACACTGGGCGCAGACTCTTGCGGTGATTGAACGCGCGGTCGCGGATGCTGCCCGAGGCCTCGATCGGCGCAGTGGGCGAGTGCTCACGATACCGGGCGACTCGCTCTAGGCTCGTTCGGCCCTGGCAGGACTCGCAGGGCTGCGGCACATCGGGCCCACCGCGCGTTACATCGCCGGGCCGGGCCGGGCGGCAGCGGGGCTGCGTCCCAGCACCGCGCCGCGGTTACTCCGAACAAGGCGGAGCCGCTGGACATCGGTAACGCAGGAAGGATTGTGGCACGCCGCCACAAAGTGCCAGATTCTGTGGCGTGTCCCCGAATCTCCGACGTTAGCCGCGCTCCCCCGTGCACAGAATCCGCTAAGACGGGATGACCGCGGCGGTTTGACGGGCGATCTCGAGTTCCTCGTTGGTGGGGATGACGAGCACTGCGACCGGGGAACCGTCCGGCGAGATGTAGCGCGGCTGCTTCGACGCAGAGGCGTTGCGGGCGGGGTCGACCGAGATGCCGAGGAAGGCGAGACCGTCGAGCACGCGGGCGCGCAGCCTCACACCGTTCTCCCCCACCCCCGCCGTGAACACGAGCGCATCTAGCCCGCGTAACTGGGCCAGGTAATTACCGATGTATCCGCGGATGCGATGCGCGTAGACGGCGAGCGCCAACTCCGCTTGCTCGTCACCGGTACGCGCCGCGGTGTCTACATCGCGCATGTCCCCGGTGCCGGTCATCCCTAGCAGTCCGCTGTGCCGGTTGAGCATGTCGTCGAGCTGGTCGAAGTCGAGCCCGGCAACGCGATGCAGGTGGATGAGCGCGGCCGGGTCGATATCGCCGGAGCGCGTTCCCATGACCAAGCCCTCAAGCGGCGTCATGCCCATGCTCGTCTCGACGGACACGCCGCCGTTGACGGCCGTGACGGAGGCACCGTTGCCCAGGTGCAACACGATTGTCTTGAGTTCAGACAGGGGCCGGTCGAGAAAAAGGGCCGCCTGCTCCGACACGTACTTGTGCGAAGTTCCGTGGAATCCGTAGCGCCGCACCTCGTATTTCGCGGCCAACTCTGCGTCGATCGCGTAGGTGTATGCGGCCGGGGGCAGGGTGTGGTGAAACGCGGTGTCAAACACTGCAACGTGCGGGATGTCGGGCAGCGCGGCGCGGGCGGCGCGGATGCCGAGCAGATTCGGCGGGTTGTGCAGCGGCGCCAGCTCGTTCAGTTCCTCAATCTGGTGCACGACCTCGTCGGTGATAAGAGTCGCGCTGGTGAAGAGAGATCCGCCGTGCACGACGCGATGGCCGACCGCGGCAATCTCGTAGCCGGTGCCGAGGGTGGCGAGCACCCTGCGCATCCCCTCTTCGTGATCCGGGATGCCGGAGTCGGGTTCTCCGATCCGCTCCAGCAATCCGCTGAGCACTGCCTGCTCCGTGTCGAGGTCGACCAGCTGGTACTTGATCGATGACGAGCCAGAGTTGACGACGAAGATCTGAGTCACGCGGTGTCCTTATTCCCTGGGGCCGACCTGGGTCCGCGCCGTGCGGTCGAGACGATGCACCAGCATCGGGCAACCGTGCCGGCGAAGACTATGACCCCGCTAGGAGACAACGTTACTCGCAGCGGGGTCTCGACAACCTCGACCTACGAGAACACGCTCGACCTACGAGAACACCCTCGACCGGCGAAACGGCGCTCTCTAGCTGAGCCGTCCATCCGCGAGCGTAATGGCCGAGTCAGCCTGAGCCTGGATGCTGGGGTCGTGGGTGGAGATGATCGCGGTCATCCCTTCCGCACGCACGACCGACCGCAGCAGTTCCATAACCGCGGCGCCCGTGTCGGCATCGAGCTGACCGGTCGGCTCATCCGCAATCAGTAGTTTGGGCGAGTTCGCCAACGCGCGCGCGATCGCGACCCGCTGCTGCTGCCCACCGGAGAGTTCCGACGGACGCTGGTTCGCATGATCGCTCAAGCCCACGAGATCGAGAAGGTCGGCGACTCGTTGATCCCGGATGCGCGTGGCCGTCTTGCGCAGCCGCAACGGAAGCCCAACATTTTCCGCAGCGGAGAGCATTGGCACCAGCCCGAAGGTCTGGAATACGAAGGAGATCTCGTCACGTCTGAGGGCGGTGCGGCCCGGTTCGTCCAGAGCGGTGACTTCGGTTCCGTTGACGAACACGCGCCCGCTGGAGGGCAAGTCGAGTCCGCCGACACAGTTGAGCAGTGTTGTCTTTCCTGAGCCAGATCTTCCGACCAGCGCGACCAAGGCGCCCGGCGCGATGCTGAACGAGATGTCCTGCAGGGCGTGAACTTCGCCGGCGGCCGAGGAGTAGGTGCGGGAGAGTGCATCCACAATCACCATGGGGTTTCCCGTGCCCGCTGGACCGGTGGTGTCGAGCAGGGCGGATGTGCTCATGGCTGTTCTCCTTCGGGCGCTTCGACAGGCTCAGCGAGCGGTCTGTGTGCTTCGGGCGCCCACACTCCGAGATGGTCGGCCTCAAGCTCGAGCCTCACGCGATCACGAAGTCCGAGCGACTTGCGATACGCCGCGGGCACCTGCAGCCGCCCAGCACGGTCGAGCACCGCGAATTCCTCAGCGATAGTTTCGGAGGCGCCATGCTCGTTCACGCTCGTTCGACGCAGCACTTCGGATGATGTGCGCCCGTCACGGATCGCAACAGTGCGCTGCACCTGGTTCGAGACTTCGGCGTCGTGCGTGACGATGACGACCGTGGTCCCAAATTGCTCGTTCGCCTGGCGTAGAGCACCAAAGACCTCTTCTCCCGTGGCCTGATCGAGCTCACCGGTCGGCTCATCCGCAAACAACACCTGGGGGCGATTCGACAGGGCAACAGCGATGGCAACCCTCTGTTGCTCACCACCGGAAAGCTCGCCAGGCCTTCGACGGGCTTTGTCAACCATCCCGAGAGAATCAAGCAGCTCGAGAGAGCGCGCGGCGCGATCGCGTCGGCGAACCCCGCTGAAGGCCATCGGCAACGCCACGTTCTCTGCGGCGCTGAGGTAGGGCAGCAGGTTGCGGGCCGTCTGCTGCCAGATGAATCCAACGACGCTACGGCGATAGCGGATGCGCTGGGCAGCACTCAAGTGCAGTAGGTCCCAGCCCGCAACGCTTGCCCTGCCGGCGGTGGGCGTATCGAGGCCGGACAGCACGTTGAGCAGCGTGGACTTACCCGAGCCAGACGCACCGATGATCGCGATCATCTCCCCCGCCTGCACGAGTAGATCGAGCCCCTGGAGCGCCTGCACCTCAATGTTTTCCACCTGGTAGATGCGCACGACGTTGTCGCACACGATCAGCGCGTCCGCACCAAATTCCTCGCGTTGCCGCGTGCTCAATGCGGCGTTCGGCGCGGTCTCAGCGGTGTTCACTGTGCTCGTCATACGGTCTCTCCTA
>JBDTAD010000533.1:0-8238 GCA_039924815.1 Lacisediminihabitans sp. | reverse complement strand
CGCAGAGCCGGAATGCCGCTGGATCGACCGCGACGAAAACGAAATTCACCAGCTGGTCGACCTGGCCGACCGCGTGCTGGAGCTCCTTGCCCAGTCGCGTCACCCCTAAGCGAATCATCGATTTTACGTAGCGCTCGCTGGCAGACCCGCTCATGTACGCAGCTGATTGAGCGCTGCCCATGAGATGAGCAATCCATAAAACGGGTACTGTGCCGTGACCAATACGACCTAAAGCTTGACCCCATTCTTCGTCACGCCGGAGCATAAGCCAAGCACCACAGATGTTCCCATCACACAAAGGAGTGAGAAATGATTGGCTCTTCCACGTCTTCATCCCGGTCGCATCGCCGGTGGCGAGTCGCAGGTATCGCCGTACTGACGGCCGCCACGACCGTCGCGGCCCTCGTTGGCTGCAGTAGTAGCCCAACCACCGTCAAGACACCCGCAGCAGCAGATGCTTCCGGCACCCCGAGCTACTACCCCGCGGACTACTCGAAGATCATCGACGCGTCCAAGAAGGAAGGCGGTGATCTCACGATCTATTCGAACACCGACCAAGAGAACTGGGCACCCATCCTGCGCGACTTCCAGGCGAAGTACCCCTGGACCAAAGTCTCGGCAGACAACCTAGATAGCGACGAAGTGTTCCAGCGCCAGCTCAGTGAAATGGCCACGGGCAGTGCACCAGCCGACATGTTGGTATCCAATGCGGTGCAGGCATGGTCTACGTACGCATCGAAGCCGGGCACGCTTATGAAGTACAACTCCCCCGAGATGAAGGAGCTGCCCAAATTCGCTCAGCTCATGCCAAACGTCTGGGCAATGTCGCTTGACCCCGTAGGTATCGCGTACAACACCGCGCTTATGCCGAAGGCTCCGACCAGCGTAGCCTCGCTCGCTAAGACCGTGGCAGCCGACCCCGGTAAGTACCAAGGCAAGATCACCACGCGCGACGTGAACGGCGCGTGGGGCTTCTCGGTGTCGGATGCTTTCGCCGCCGGAAATCCGAACGCTTGGTCAAGCCTCAGTAAGGTCCTCCCGGCAGCCCGTCCAGAGACGTCATCAGGAACGCAAAAGGAGAAGATCCTCTCCGGTGAGTACCTTGCTGGCTTCTTCATCAGCTCGGCAGTTGGATACCCGGCTGAAGCAGCGAGTGGTGGACTTTTGAAATTCGTTCTTCCGAAAGACGGAACAGTCGTCTTGGGTCGCGGCATTGGCATCACTCCCAAGGCTCCACACCCTGCGACAGCAAAGCTGTTCCTCGACTTCGTTCTCTCAGAAGCCGGCCAGAACGCCGTTGCAGAAGGCGGGCTTAGCTCCTACCGGGACAACGTCAAGCTCACCGAGGGACGCCACACCTACCAGGAAGTCGAAAAGCTAGCTGGCAAAGACGGCATTATCCGCGTGCCCTACAAGGTCGTCTCCGAGACCGACGTGAACTCGTTCGTCTCCAAGTGGGACAGCAAGCTCGGCAAGTAACCCGCGTCCTCATCAAATAGACAGGCTCAGCAATGACATCTCACCGCACGGGGCATCCGGAACGGCCGTCAGCGAGTCGAGCCACCCTGCTGGCGCCGAAGTACCCTCGGGTATTCGGCGTCGGCCGGGATCGGGTCGTGCAGTACGCCATTCTCATCATCCTGGCGCTCTTCGTGATCGCCCCGATCATCCCGATCCTCTACCAGTCCTTCCGCGACCAGCCGCTCTACGATGCTGCCGGACTCTTCACTCTCGCCAACTACGCACACCTGTTCGCGGATGCCGGCTTCGGCCAGGTCATCCTGAACACCGCAATCTTCGCCGTGGGCACCACGGTACTGACGTTGGTCATCGCCGTACCGATGGCCGTACTGGTCGTGCGGACCAGGCTGCCCTTCGGGCGCCTGCTCGGGCTCTCCATGCAGTGGCCGTTCTTCATTTCATCGCTCATTCTCGGATTTGGTTGGATCACGCTGTACGGACCCGCTGGATTCATCAGTGTGCAGTTTCGACAGGCTTTCGGCTTCGTACCTTGGGATCTCTACTCCCTCGGCGGCATGGCAGTGACCGAAGCGGTCGGGCTCGCACCCATCGCTTACGTCTTCTGCGTCAACGCGTTGCGGCAATCGGATGCTTCACTCGAGAGTGCGGCAAGGGTGTGTGGTGCAGGCCCGCTCCGCATCCTGTTCAAGGTCGTAGTGCCGATGCTTCGCCCGCCAATCGTGTACAGCTCGATCCTCATCTTCAGCATGTCTCTTGAAACGCTGAGCGTGCCGCTGCTCTACGGAACACCCGTGCGAATCCAGGTGTTCTCGACGTTCCTCTACACCAACGGTCTGCAATCCATCCGGCCCGACTACGGCATCCTCGGAGCGGCCTCCACGATTATTCTCACGGTTACCGTGGCGACCGTAGCGATCCAAGCGAAGGTGTTGAAGAACGCCCAACGCTTCATCTCCGTGCGCGGCAAGGCCGTGCGCCCTCGGCTACTCGAACTCGGCTGGATCAGATGGGTGGCTGCTGTCGCGATCGTCATCTACGTGATCTTCGGTGCTCTGCTACCGATTTTTGGGCTGCTTTTCCGCTCTTTCACTCTGATCTTCACGCCACTGCAAAACCCGTTGCAGACTCTCACCCTGAGTAACTACCAACGGGTTTTCACCTTTCCCGTCTACGTTCAATCGATCACCAACAGCCTGATCATCGCGGCTGTCGGCGCGGTGCTCGTCAGCGTTCTTGCGCTGCTCGCCGTACTCGTGGCCCGTCGGTCGCCGTTCCGCTTCGCCCGAAGCGTGGAGTACCTCGCACTCATACCCCAGGCAATCCCGGGAATCATCGTCGGTATTGGGTTCTTCTGGGCGTTCGCACTCTTCCCGGGTGGAAGTTGGGTGCAGGGCACACTAATGGCCGTGCTCATTGCTTTCGGGTTGCGCGCGCTGCCAACCGCGTTCGGCTCGATTGCTCCGGCAATCATGCAGATCGGGCACGAACTCGATGATGCGGCCCGAACCTCAGGTGCCGACTGGCTCGGTGCCTTCTTCCGCGTGCTACGCACGCTTCTCCGCCCCGCTTTCGTCGGGGCGATCATCTTGGTCTTCGTCACGATGATCAAGGAGTATTCGGCCGCGCTGTTCTTGTCTTCCGCCAACACAGGAGTGATTGGAACCACGATGCTCGACCTCTGGGTGCAGGGCAACACCGGTTCCGTTGCGGCTCTCGCCTCCATCCAAATTGCCAACACAGCCGTGTTCGTCGCCGTGGCGAGCACCTTCATGAAAGGACACGCGGATGCCTGAAGTAAATGTCTCGCACCTGTCGAAGCGCTTCGGCGACGTCACCGTGCTCAACGACATCAATTTCACTATCAAGGAGGGCGAATTTTTCACCCTCCTGGGTCCGAGCGGCTGCGGAAAGTCAACGACCCTCAACTGCATTGCGGGGCTAGAAGCACCAAGCTCGGGTGCAATCACTGTAGGCGATGTCCCGTTCGTTGACACCGCGAAGAAACTCAATGTACCGACAGAGGAGCGAAACCTCGGGATGGTATTCCAGTCGTACGCACTCTGGCCTCACATGACGGTGCAGCAGAACCTTGTCATGCCGCTGTCGATCCGCAAGGTGCCCAAGGATGAGAAGGCAGCCCTCATCCACGACGCACTTGAGAAGGTCGGCCTTGCCCACCTCAAAGACCGTTATCCGCACCAACTCTCCGGTGGTCAGCAACAGCGCGTCGCACTAGCCCGCGCTCTGGTCTACTCACCCACTGTGCTGCTGCTGGATGAGCCCTTGTCCAACCTCGATGCAAAGTTGCGCGAGCAGGCGCGTGCGTGGCTAAAGCGTCTCCAAGTCGACCTAGGCATCACGACCGTGTACGTGACCCACGACCAAGACGAAGCCCTCTCGCTAAGCGACCGAATTGCGGTGATGTTCGATGGGCACATGGCGCAAATCGGAACGCCAGTGGAGATCTACGAGTCGCCAGCCACTGCAGCGGTCGCAGCCTTCGTCGGCAGTTGTAACTTCTTCACAGGAAAGGTCGAAAACAGCTCGAACGGGATCGCCCAGGTGCGACTCGACAACACAGGACTCGTCGTGAAGGTCGCCAGCACTTTGGCTTTGAACGCCGGGGAAGAAGTCACACTAGCTATTCGACCGGAGCGCTTCACGATTGCTGCCGCGACAACGAATATCCCCGGCGCGAATATTCTTGACACCGTCGTCCTCACGCGATCGTACGTGGGCTCACGTTATGAATACGGACTGCGTCTTGGTAACAATGTCGTGCAAGTGGTTTCTCCTCATGGCGGGCTCGATGGAGAGGTGAGACTCGCCTTCAACCCCGAGGACGCACTGCTGTATCGCGGAGCAACGATCCCTTCCGCCGAGGCACAAGAGCTGATGACAGTCGCGTCATAGCGATGCCCGGTCTCGAAGTCTTGCCGTGACAAAGGCGCAGCGACCAGCCACCATTCTGTTCGTGCTGGCACACGCCGTCGTTATTCAGCTCATCGTGTTCGCGATGAGGCCAACGCTGTCGTACGCGGTGTTGGATGCGGGCGGGGCAGCCGCGCTGCTCGGCATTGTGATCGCTGCGTTTGCCGTCCCCGCGCTCCTGCTCGCGCTGCCGGCTGGCCACGTGATCGACCAGGTCGGCGAACGCCTAGCGCTTCTGGTCGGTGCGGGAGCACTCATCCTTGCGGCTCTCGTCGCAATGCTCGCGAGAAGTTCGGTGGTTCTCCTCCTCATCGCGACGATGTTGCTCGGCGTTGGTCACTTGCTTTCCGTGATCGGGGAACAGGCGATCGTTGCCAATACGACCAAGCGCGGTCACTACGACTCCAGGTTCGGCCATTTCACATTTGCCTCAGCGATCGGGCAGACGGCAGGGCCACTCCTCCTCGCACTCCCGGGTGGCACCGTGGAGACACCACCGATCGGGCTTATTTTCCTCTTGTGCGGTGGTTTCAGCGTCTTACTGCTGGTGATTTCACTTTTCATCAGAAACTCACCGCGTGTGGACATGGCTTCTCGCCCGCGGATGCTGTCTTCGGCAATGTCGCTGCTACGCACGCAAGGGTTACCCCGAGCGCTGCTTGCTGGCGCCGTTGTCTTGGCATCAGTCGACCTATTTCTCACCTACCTTCCTGCGCTCGGTCACGAACGAAAAATCGCTGCTGCCCTCATCAGCCTGATGCTGGTCATTCGATCAATGCTGTCCATGTTCTCCCGCCTCTTTCTCGGTCCCCTGGTGCACGCGTTCGGTCGCCGCCGGCTGATGGTGTGGAGCATTGCAATATCTGCTGTGGCACTGATCGGACTCGCGCCACCTGTGCCGATCTGGGTGTTGATCGTGTTCACCGCGATCTATGGCTTCATGATTGGAACCTGTCAACCGATCACAATGTCGTGGATCTCAGAGCTCGCAACGCCCGGAACGCGCGGCTTGGCGATGTCGCTGAGGCTCGCCAGTAACCGATTGGGACAGACTGTTCTCCCCTCGCTACTCGGCACAGTGGCCGCGGCAAGCGGCGCCGCCGGGGTCTTCGTTGCAACCGGCATTGTGTTGTTCGGCGGCGCCTGGTCCGGAGCAGCAGTCGGTGAGGTCGAGCTAGCGCCTGCACCCGAAGAGCCGGTACCAGATGCGAGTTGACACCTTGACGGTCTGGCGGTGCTGAGCAGATTGGGCAACCCATCCGATACCCGCAAGCACTTGTTTCTGCGTCAGACTGGAAAAGTGAACCGGTCGATGACACTACGGGTGCAGCTGCTGCTGCTGCAAGTTGCTATCGTGCTCATTACCGTTGTCGGTACGGGTGTCGTCGCTAGCTTTTTGCAGGAACAGCAACTTCGCGATGGATACCGCGACCGGATGATCGGTGTTGCCCAATCCGTGGCGTCCCTGCCGTCGGTGGTGAACGCGTTTGACGACGCCGACCCCAGCAAGACGATCCAGCCTATCGCCGAGGTGATCCGCAAAGCCTCAAACGTTACCTACGTCGTCGTCACAAACAGCGCGGGCATTCGCTATTCGCATCCGGATTCAGACCTCATCGGAAAAATCGTCTCGACCGACCCTGGCATAGCCTTGCAGGGCAAGACCTACGTCGGAACGCAAACCGGAACGCTCGGGGAATCCTGGCGAGTCAAGGTGCCAATCTTCGACTCACATCACAAGGTCGAGGGAATCGTTTCGGTGGGGATCCTCGAGGCAAGTCTTCGGCAAGACTACCTGGGCAGCTCAACCCTTCTCTTTCTCACCATTGGCCTCGCTGCGATCTTCGGGGTCGTGGGAGCGGCGGGAGTGACGAGGATTATCCGACGACGCACCTACGGCCTTGAGCCAGAACAAATCGCGGGCCTGCTCGAAGAACGCGAGGCCATGCTTCACGGCGTACGAGAAGGCTTGGTAGCAGTGGATGAACGCGGCAAGATTGCCCTCATCAACGACGCCGCTCTGCGGCTACTCGACCTTGAGCACACCCCGAACTTGGTCGGCTCACTCGCAAAGGACAAGCTGGATGACGAACTCGTGCGCCTGCTCGCGTCTGGTGAAGCCGAACAGTCGCTCGTGCTCTCGGGCGAACGAGTGCTGCTGGTGCGACGCGACATGGCAGAGATCGACGGCCGCACTATCGGCACCATCCTGATCCTGCGCGATAATACCGAACTGCACATACTGCTGCGCGACCTCGACGGGGCCCAGAGCCTGGCGGATGGGCTGCGGGCACAGGCCCACGGTTTTGCGAACAAGCTCCACGTAATTTCTGGTCTGCTCGAACTCGGACACCTCAGCGAGGCGGTTTCCTTCATCTCGCACGAAGGCAGTCGCGGAACACTGTCGAGCGTGACCGGTTCGACGGGTATCCGAGAGCTGGAGATTATTGCTCTCCTCCTCGTCAAGCAGGTGCGTGCAGAGGAGCTGGGAGTGAAGGTCATCATCGAGTCGAGTTCAACACTGCCTGTGCTTGCGGCACACCCCGAAGCAGAAACACTGCGCGCCGATCTTGTCACGGTCATCGGCAACCTGCTCGACAACGCCGTGGAAGCATCCGGCAACAGCGGCCGTGTCACAGTCTCCATTCGCACCGTTGTCTCCGACGGCGACAGCGGCGAAGTACTCATTTCAGTGGCAGACACGGGTCCGGGTATTCCGCAGCATTTGCGAGAGCAGGTGTTCTCCTCCGGCTACTCGTCAAAAGCCGCCCTCCCCGGAGCGATCTCCACTGGGCGAGGGATCGGACTCACGCTCGTGAAACGTATTTCAGAGCGGCATCGTGGGAACACCGTCATCTCGAGGACGGAGGCTGGCGGGGCGCAGATTACGGTGCGTCTGCCGATCGACCCCGGCCTGTTCACGCTGTCCACCACCGCAAAGGCGAGAGCGACGGAGGGCGGCTCGTGACTCGACCGAAACTGCGCACCGTCATCGTCGACGACGACATCGATGTCGCCCGCATCCACTGGCAGTTCGTCGCGTCCCACACCGGTTTCACGGTGGTGGGTGAAGCGCACTCCGGCAGCGAAGCATTAAGCCTGATCGAGCAAGTAAGTCCCGACGTTGTGCTCCTCGATTTCTATCTTCCTGATTTCTCAGGGCTCGAGTTGCTCAGCCGTGTGAGAGTAGAGCACGGACGGCACCTCGAAGTTATTGCCGTCACCGCGGCACGGGACTTGGCGAGCGTGCGCGAAGCTCGTGCGAACGGTGTGCGGCATTATCTTGTGAAGCCGTTCACGGCATCCGCCCTGTTTGAGCGGCTCGACGAAGTCGCTAGGGAATATGCCACCATGCATCGTACCCAGCACGACCAACCTCTCGATCAGCGCACCGTGGACGAGATCATCGCCAGCTCAGCGGGAAGGTACATTCCGCCTCCCAAGGGACTTGCGGATGCCACCCTGCAGCGAGTTATCGTGATGCTGCAATCAGCCGGGAACGATGTGTCGGCCGCAGAGGCTGCTGAACTTACCGGAATATCCAGAGTCAGCGCGCGCCGATACCTCGAGCACCTTGTCTCCCAAGGGCGAGCGACACTCGAGCCTCGTTATGGCGGCGCGGGGCGACCCGAGAATCGTTACCGCAGTTCATCCTGAACGTTGATCGGCCACGCTCGGCGGAATCGGTTAGCGTGACAGTATGACAAAGATGCGCGCGATGGTCATCAATGAGACCGGAGCACCGGAGGTATTTCAGCTCGCTGAGATTGCTCGTCCGGTGATGCTCGGCTCTGAGGTACTGGTGCGGGTCGTCGCCGCGGGTAT
>JBDTAD010000532.1:0-3123 GCA_039924815.1 Lacisediminihabitans sp. | reverse complement strand
GACGGACTCAGCAAGCACTACAAGTGGAACGACAAGGGTGAGCTTGCCAAGCCCGCTGTTTACGGTTACAAGGTTGACGCTGGCAAGATCGTCTTCATCGGACCGATCGGCTAGCTGATCCTCTGGTAAGTGTGTGGGGCAGGCCACTCAGCGCCTGCCCCACACATTTGCCCGTTTACCCTCACCCCCATCGGCTTTTGGCTCGGTTCAGTGAAGAATCGAACTTCCTAGATCAGGACGCCCCATGATCCCGTTACTTCTCATGCACCTTCCCATGGATGATTCGTCCTGGATAACGTTCGATATCCCGTCTTTCATCCAGAACTTCTGGAGCACGACCTTCGACGGACTCACCTTCGGAGCGATCTACGGGCTCGTCGCCCTCGGGTACACACTCGTTTACGGTGTGCTTAACCTCATCAACTTCGCGCATTCTGAGGTGTTCATCCTCGGCGCCTACGGGGTGGTCTTTACTCTCAGCGCGCTCGGCTTCGGCCCGAACGTTCCGACACTCGGAATGTGGGCGATCATCGGAGACCTACTCCTAGCGCTCATAGTTGGAATGGTCTGTTCCGCCCTGACGGCATACGGTCTTGAACGGTTGGCGTATCGGCCGTTGCGCAAACGAAACCCTCCGAGGCTCGCCTTCCTCATTACCGCGATCGGTGCTTCGTTCACCATCCAGTACTCGATCTTCGTCATCCGTGGTGCCAACCCCGAACCCGCGGTGATCATGTTCCAGCCTGCTCCGGTCTTCGACGTGTTCGGCACTATCGTCGACAGCCAGCAAATAGTCATCGTGGTTGCCGCGCTCATCCTGATGGTCGCCACCGACCAGTTCATCCGGCGCTCTCGCGTGGGTCGAGGCATCCGCGCGGTTGCGCAGGACCCAGACACAGCGACGCTCATGGGGGTCAACAAGGAGCGCATCATCGTCATCACTTTCGTGATCGGCGGACTGCTGGCAGGTGCTGCCGCGCTCTTCTATGTGATGAAGGTTCCCTCTGGAGTGTTTTACACCGGTGGATTCATCCTCGGCATTAAGGCCTTTGCGGCTGCGGTCCTCGGCGGTATTGGCAACGTGCGCGGCGCGCTCCTCGGTGGCTTGCTACTTGGCCTGATCGGTAACTACGGTCAGATACTCCTCGGCAACTCCCAGTGGACTGACGTCGTCGCCTTCATAGTGCTGGTAGTGGTGCTGATCGTGAAACCCACCGGCATACTCGGAACCTCACTGGAGAGGAGCAAAGCATGAGCACCGTAGATGGACCGACCCTGATGCCCGACGCTGAATCAGCGAAGGACGCTATCGATCGCGAAACCGGGCGAGGCCCGAAACCGGGTCGCAGACAGCCCGTACGAGAATGGTGGGGTCGGCTGCCAAGAGTGCAGCAATGGGGCGTTATGGTGCCCATCGTTGCGCTTGCATACTTGCTCCCGGTCTTGAACCCCGCGATCATTACGACAGAGCCGGGAACCGACTGGCCCATTGCGTGCCTCCAGATGGCCGTGTTCGCGCTGGCTGCGGTTGGCTTGAACGTCGTGGTCGGATATGCGGGTTTGCTCGACTTAGGCTACGTCGCCTTCTATGCGGTGGGCGCGTACACGGCCGCAATGCTCACGAGCCCGGATTCACCGTTCGTGCACATCCCGTACCTGTGGACGATTCCGGTCGCCATGGCTGTCACGATGTTCTTCGGAGTGTTGATCGGCACGCCTACTCTGCGGCTTCGTGGCGACTACCTCGCCATCGTCACACTCGGGTTCGGTGAAATCGTGCGAATCCTTGCGACGATCATTCCGGCCATGAAGGGCCAGCCTGGATTCCAGAACATCGGTCGTCCGCCGGGGACCGGAGCCAACGGCGTGCCGATCTTCTCGAACTCCAACGGAACACCCTGGTATTGGCTCACGTTGACGATCATTATCATCGTGCTGCTGCTCGTGGGAAACCTCGAGCGCAGTCGGGTGGGTCGCGCTTGGGTCGCCATTCGTGAAGACGAAGATGCCGCCGAAATCATGGGCGTTCCCGTCTTCAAGTACAAGGTCTGGGCCTTCGCGATTGGCGCTGGCGTTGGTGGTCTCTCGGGTGCACTCTTTGCGGGTTCTAATGGGTTCGTCAACAACCAGAAGTTCGACGTCGTTACGTCGATCCTGTTCCTTGCTGCGGTCATTCTCGGCGGCGCCGGAAACAAGGTCGGTGTCATCGTCGGAGCCGTTATCGTCGTGTACATACCGCTCAGATTTATCGAGATCGCACCGTATAAGTACTTGATCTTCGGTCTGGCATTGGTCCTCTTGATGATCTTCCGGGCGCAGGGCCTCATTCCTGCCCGGCAGCGGCTGCTTGCCTACGGGCGAACGGCGTATCAGCACTTAGGCGGTCGGGGAGCCCCTACGCAGGCGATACCGGTAGCGGACAAGGGGTCGAAGAAGTGAGCCAGAACTCCAGTAGCGCCGAATACGAACCACATCCCGGGGCAGCCGTGGCCGCGCTGAATATCGACGAAGACGTCGCAGAAGAAGCGGCGCCTGAACGGCACATTGCCGTCGAGGTCGGCGATGACCTCATGCAGGTGCAAAACCTCACGGTCAAGTTCGGTGGCCTTGTCGCCCTCGATAACGTGTCTTTCACGATCAAGCGCGGTGAGATCCTGGGGCTTATCGGGCCCAACGGAGCGGGCAAAACCACCTGCTTCAACGCGATGACCGGGGTGTACAAGCCGACGAGTGGCAAAGTGCTCCTCGAGGGCACCAGCATCGGCGGCAAGAAGCGTCACCACATCACTCGGCTGGGCCTGGCTAGAACCTTCCAGAACATTCGTTTGTTCGGCGAAATGACCGCTCTGGAGAACGTCGTGGTCGGGCTGGATGCGCGGCACAAGACGAGCGTCGTCGGAGCGTTGTTACGCCTTCCGCGCCATATCAGGGAAGAGAAGTCCTCGATCGACCGCGGGATGGCTCTCCTCGAGTTCGTGGGAATTCAGGACGATGCCGCAAAACTCTCGCGCAACCTTCCCTACGGACATCAGCGCCGTCTTGAGATCGCGCGCGCTCTGGCGACTGACCCGAAGGTGCTGTGTCTCGACGAGCCGGCCGCCGGCTTCAATCCGGCCGAGAAGG
>JBDTAD010000531.1:0-1583 GCA_039924815.1 Lacisediminihabitans sp. | reverse complement strand
CCTCAGACCCCGTTGACTCGCGTTACGCGCGAGCAAACCAGCGGCAAGCATGACCGATGGGTTGGAGGTATTCGTGCAGGATGTCAGCGCCGCTAGGCCGACTATTCCGTGGTCGATGGTGAACTTCTGTCCGTCCGGCAGGGTGACGTCTGCAGGGTTGGAGTGATTCGCGGGGCGGGGACTCTCTGCACCAACGTGGGCAAGTTCCAATGCCGCGCGGGCTGAGATGTCCACGGTGGCGTAGTTCTCGAGGTCGATCTCGAACTGCTCCTTTGCGCGGGTCAGCTCGACCCGGTCCTGCGGACGCTTCGGGCCAGCAATAGAAGCGACAACCGATCCAAGGTCCAGTTCGACGTACTCGCTGAACACCGGCTCGTCAGCTGGGTCGTGCCACAGCGTCTGCATCTTGGAGTAGGCCTCGACGAGTGCAATCTGCTCTTCACTGCGTCCCGTGAGTCGCAGGTAGTCGAGCGTGATGTCGTCAATGGGGAAGATCGCTGCTGTCGAACCGAATTCTGGACTCATATTGCCGATAGTGGCGCGGTTCGGCAACGGAACCTGTGCGACTCCTTCGCCGTAGAACTCGACGAACTTACCGACGACACCGTGCGCCCGAAGCTGCTGCGTGATGGTGAGCACGACATCTGTGGCTGTCACGCCACTCGGGATCGAGCCGGTGAGCTTGAAACCGACCACCTTGGGAATGAGCATGGACACGGACTGGCCGAGCATTGCAGCCTCGGCTTCGATACCGCCTACGCCCCAGCCAAGAACACCGAGCCCGTTGACCATTGTGGTGTGCGAGTCTGTTCCGACCAGCGTGTCTGGATAGGCCTGAAGCACGCCACCGACGAGGCGAGTCATGGTGACGCGAGCAAGATACTCAATGTTTACCTGATGCACGATGCCGGTGCCGGGCGGAACGACCTTAAAGTCGTTGAACACGCCCTGGCCCCAGCGTAGGAACTTATACCGTTCGCTGTTGCGGTCGTACTCGAGCTCGACGTTGTGACCGAAGGACTCGGGCGAACCAAACGTGTCAGCGATCACGGAGTGATCGATGACCAGTTCTGCCGGTGCGAGCGGGTTGATCTTGTCCGGGTCTCCGCCCAGCTCAATAACCGCCTCGCGCATCGTGGCGAGATCCACGATGCACGGAACACCGGTGAAGTCTTGCATGATGACGCGACCGGGCGTGTACTGGATTTCTGTGTCTGGCTCTGCCGTCGGTACCCACGTGCTGAGCGCATCGATTTGCGACTTCGTGACGTTGTGACCATCTTCGGTGCGGAGCAAATTTTCGAGAAGAACCTTCAAACTGAACGGTAACTTCTTATATCCCGGCACCTTATCAATGCGAAAAACCTCGTACTCGGTAGAGCCGACTTTGAGCGTGCTCTTCGAACCGAAACTATTGACCTGCGGCATTGCACTGTCTCCTCAAAAGTATCTTGATGTCAAGATAAATATAGCATCGTGTGGTTGGTGATCAGTCGGAAGCCGTGCCGGTCTGCGCTCGCGCGTACACAGTACGAACCAGTAGCCAAGTGACCCACAAGAGGGCCGCGTAGAGCGGAACGCCC
>JBDTAD010000530.1:0-4899 GCA_039924815.1 Lacisediminihabitans sp. | reverse complement strand
CAAAGAGGATGGGAACGAAAAGAACTATGAACCTGTACCGCCGTAATGTGGACCAGCGATGGGTGCCGTTCTTCCGCAACTCTCGACCCCGACTGGCAGCGATCCTCATCGCTGTCAGCGCTATGATTGCGGCGCCATTGGTGGTGGCTGCGCCAGCGCAGGCCTCTGGCTGCACGACCTATTACGTCTCGTCTGTCTCGGGCAGTGATTCGAACAGCGGATGTTCTGCCTCAACCGCCTGGCAAACGCTCAGCAACGTGAATGCGACAACGTTTGCCGCCGGAAACCAGATCCTGTTCCAGAACGGAAGCGCATGGTCCGGGCAGCTTCATCCGCTGGGTTCCGGAGTGTCTGGTAATTCGATTGTCATCTCGAACTATGGAACCGGTTCTGCTCCGATCATCAACGGTGGCGGTGTTGCCGCGACAGTTTACCTTCTGAACCAGCAGTACTGGACCGTTCAGAACCTGGAAATCACGAATACGAGTGCCTCTCCGTCAGTTCGTGCAGGATTTCTCGCCGAGAATGACACCAGTGGGATTCTGAATGGAATCCACGTTGTGAACATGAATATCCACAACGTCTTGGGCTATTGGAAAAACAGCACCGGCCAACCGAGCCAAGACTCGGGAATCTCGTTCAACCTCAGCGACAGCTACTCCACGAACGGCTGGAATGACATCCTGATATCGGGGAACACGCTCAATTCGGTTGACGCGGGCGGGATCTATGTTGGGTCAGTCAACGAGTCCACGCCGATCCACCAGATCATCACCACCAATGTGGTGGTTCAAAACAACACGATGAACGACCTCGGCGGCAACGACATCGTGCTTCTGTACGCGAGCAATCCGATCGTTCAGTACAACGTCGTCACGAATAGCGGATACCGCTACTCCGGTGCGGGTTTCTGGATGGCGTTGAACAATGGAGGACTTTGGCAGTACAACGAGATCTCGCGACAGTGGCGCCAACAGTGGGACGGCCAGGCGTTCGACATCGATCACGACAATAACGGGGTGATCGTCCAGTACAACTACACCCATGACAACCCATTCGGACAACTTGAGTTTTGCTGCTCGTCGACTTTCGGTGGAAAAAACTCCATTATTAGGGACAACGTCAGCCAAAACGACGGGACCATGGATGCCGTCTGGGCGACTCTCAACGGAGTGACCTCAAGCGGCAACGCTCAGTTCTATAACAACACCGTTTACGAGGGCCAACCCAACACGGCTCCCATCACCCAAGGGGTCGCATCTTCGAACAACGTCGTATTCTCAAACAACCTGATCTACAAACTCGGGACCGGCGGTTACGCCACCGGTGAAACATGGACCCACAATCTGTTCTATGGGAATCACCCGAGTTCGGAGCCGAGCGACGCGTCGAAGATTACCTCTGATCCGTTGTTGGTTGCACCGGGCGGAGCGAGTACCGGGCGGAGTTCTGCGAGTGCGTACCAGCTATTGACCGGCTCTCCGGCGATCGGAGCGGGCACTCTCATTTCTGGAAATGGCGGCCTAGACTACTTCGGAAACGCGGTGTCCAGTACTGCGGCGCCGAGCATCGGTGCGTATAACGGATCCGGCACTTCATTGCCTGCTTCGTCATCTGGTGCGTACTACAACCTCGACCAGGGCGCTGGCACTCGAGTTCCCGACATCAATAACCACAGCAACACGGGGACGCTTCAAGCGGGTGCCTCGTGGACTACGGGCAAGATTGGACCATACGCGGCAGCACTGTCGGGCGCATCCAACAGTTATGTGGATATCCCTACAACCGATCTGAACACCAGTTCGTCGTACTCGGTATCTGCGTGGGTGAAGCTGAACAGCGTTGCAGGGAATCAAACGTTTGCCAGCATCGACGGCACGAATATCAGCCCGTTCTATCTGCAGCTCGAGGGCGGCGCTCTTGCCTTCACTGCCCGCAATAGCGACTCCACGGGCTCGACGGCGACGATCGTTACCGGTCCGACCGCAGTCGCCGGCACCTGGTATCAACTGATCGGCGTCTACAACGCGACGGCCGGAACCGTGAGCCTCTACGTGAATGGTGTGCGTGCTGGATCGGCACCTTTCACCGCCGGCTGGGCTGCTACGGGGCACACGGAGATCGGGCGTGCGAAGTGGGCTGGTAAATCCGTCGATTTTGTGAACGGCGCCATCGACGATGTTCGGTTCATTCCCTCAGCGATTACCGAAAACCAGGCGTTCGCTTTGGGCACCGGCGCTACGGCCTACTACTCGTTCGACGAGGGCGCCGGCTCAACAACCGGTGACTTCATAACGGGCACGACCCAGGGACAGCTTTTCGGCGACGCAACCTGGACGACTGGCAAAGTCGGGGCGGCGGCAGTCGCGGTCGATGGAACACCCCACTCATCGGTCGAGATCAATGCGACGCCGGTTGACACGAGCAGTAGTTACTCAGTTACCGGATGGGTGAAATTCAACACCGCCGGTGGCAGTAACCAGACAGCAATCTCGATCGATGGACAGACGGGAAGTGGCTTCTACGTTCAACAATCCGGCGGTCATCTGGCATATGTCGTTCGGTCCGCAGACTCGACGTCGTCGACCGCTACGAGCATCGTTGGGCCTGCAGTTACGGCGGGTACTTGGTATCAGGTTGCGGCGACATTCGACATCACCACTAACACCACGTCGTTCTACGTCAACGGAACGCTTGCTGGTACGGCTTCGTTCACTACGCCGTGGCGTGCAATCGGCGAAGTGCTCATCGGCCGCGGCCAGTGGAATAGCGCACCTGTCGACTGGACAAATGGAGCTGTCGACGATGTCCACTTCTACAGTCGGGCGCTTTCCAGCAGCGAGGTCATGGCTCTGGCGTCACTCTAATGAGCAGTCGCATTCGAGTGGTCGATACGGTCGTCACATCGCGTTGGATTCCAGGAAAGTCGCGCTTTCGCACGCTCGCGTTGCTAGCACTTGCCGTTTGCGTCGGAGTTGGAATCGCGTTATTCGTGCACAGCATGTGGCCTCCAAGCACAGGACCAGCGGGAGCTTCCCAGACCGCCGTCAATGTGAATGGGCGGCCGGTGCCCGAGCGTGAATTCCAGCAATTCGTCGCCAACAATAGAGCCGCGACGATTGGCTACTTTCAGGAGCACTTTGGTGCCAATGTAGACAATGGCTTCTGGTCACGATCATTCGGGGAGGTCACACCACGTGAGTACCTGCTTCGAAAAGCGGTCCACGACGCGACAATCTTTACAGTCGAGATCGAAGAAGCCGAGAAACTTGGTGTGGTGACGGGATTCACTTACCAAGGGTTTCTGCAGGGACTGAAGTCGGAGAATACTCAACGGGCCCAAGATTTCGCTCACGGCAAGGTCATCTATGGTCCTGAACAATACAGCGAAGCGGACTACTTTCACACGGTTTCAGATGGCATCAGCTCGGCGCTGGAAGCGAAGCTGCAATCTACTGGTGCGATCGTGGTGGCTGCGACCACGATGCACCAGTACTACGAATCTCATCTATCGGACTATCCACTCTCCAGAACGGCGACTATGGTTGCTGCCCCAGGGGCTATCCCCCAAGCGCAGCCGTTTGACATCGTGGAAGCGCAGGTGAGGCAGTCGTGCGTACATTCGGCTTTTAACACATGGGTTTCACTCGATGCCCACAAGGCGAAGGTCGTTGAAAATCACGCGGTGATGGATGCGATGGTCATCTCGTGATCGTCAGAGAGCGGGCGAACGAATTCGGAAAATACCGCCAGCGGCTAAGGAGCAACCCTTGATCAATCGTGAACCGTCCGGCACGAGTCACTACCTACTCGCATTTTTTCGTTCAGAACTGTATGCAGACGGTGAACAAGTGAGGTTTGCCGTGAGTAATGATTCGGAGCCCACAACGTGGACCGAATTGAACGGTGGCCATCCAGTTCTGTGGTCCACGGTAGGTGAGCGGGGGACGCGAGACCCCTTTCTGATTCGCGACGAAGCTCGCAAGAAATTCGTCATTATTGCGACTGATCTACGCGTATTCCCCGGCGAAGACTGGGAACGTGCCACACGGCACGGTTCGAGGAATATCGTTGTGTGGGAATCTTCGGACTTGGTGAAGTGGGACGGTCCCCACTTGCGCGAAGTCTCGAAGCCGTCGGCGGGGAATACCTGGGCGCCCAAGGCATACTGGTCGGTGCGCGAGAATAGATGGCTAGTTTTCTGGGCATCAGCGATCTTCGATGACGATAGGTCGCACGCTGAATATCAGCGAATGATGGTGTCGGCTACCTCAGACTTTCAAGAATTCACACCAACGGTCGTTCATCTCGATGCTGGCCACGACATTATTGACCTTACTTTTTTGGAAGATCGGGGAGTCTGGTACAGATTCTCAGTCAACGCACTTTCTGCCACACCTCAGGCTGACGTTGGCCATCATATTTTGGAGGAAGTGGGGAGAGCGCTCGAGGATCAACAATATGAGACTCTTGCGATTGACATTGGCAAGGATGTGATGGTTCGCGCGGAAGGTCCGGCAGTGTCCAAACATCCTGTCGAAGATCGCTGGTATCTGCTGGCGGATGAGTTCGGGTTGCGCGGTTATCAGCTGTTCGAGACGTCTGACCTCACCACGGGCGCATGGGCCCACAGGTCGGACGCGAAACTGCCTGAGGGGGCCCGGCATGGCTCCTTGTTGCCCATTACCAGTATCGAACGGGAGATGCTTCTCGCAGCCACGTGGCCGACACCGTAGGCCCTGTCGAGCACCTCTTTCACTGACGCTGCGCCTGTATTACTGTGCCGTGGGCCTGTGCAAAACTCGGCGAACTTATCCACAGCTGTGGAGGACACGCCCACTAGATATGGGGTTAGCGTAAAGCACCGACCCCGCTATATAGTGATTCCACTGCCAAGCA
>JBDTAD010000529.1:0-11171 GCA_039924815.1 Lacisediminihabitans sp. | reverse complement strand
ATGGCTACCAGGATCGAGAAGATCCCCGGGGTAGACACGGTGGTCTCGCCCTTCAACAAGTACGCGGGTAAGGCGATCACCAACAACAAGGAGATGGCCCGCACCCAGGTGCAGTTCACCGGTGATTCCTCGCACGTGAGCAAGGCAACCCTTGCGAAGCTGACCGCGACGGCGTCCATCGCGAAAGATGCCGGAATGACGGCCGACTTCGGCGGCCAGGTCTTCCAAGACAACACCTTCGGCATCACGGTCACCGAGATCTTCGGTGTGATTTTCGCGGGAATCGTGCTGCTCATTACCTTCGGCTCCCTGGTGTCCGCGGGGATGCCGCTCCTCAGCGCTCTGGTCGGCGTCGGTGTCGTGATCGGAGGCATCACCACCGTCTCGGCCTTCACCTCGGTCTCTAGTACCGCGCCCATGCTTGCCCTCATGATCGGGCTAGCGGTCGGAATCGACTACGCCCTGTTCATCCTGTCGCGGCATCGAACCCAATTGGCCAGGGGAGAAGACCCTGAAGAATCAGCCGCAACCGCCGTCGGCACAGCGGGCAGCGCGGTCGTCTTCGCGGGTGTCACCGTCATTATTGCCCTGCTCGGGCTGCTCGTCGTTGGCATCCCCTTCCTCAGCGTGATGGGTGTCGGTGCTGCCTTCGCCGTGTTGGTGGCGATTGGTGTCGCCACCACCCTGCTTCCCGCGTTGCTCGGACTCGCTAAGGGGCGACTCGCGCCGAAGCCGGGTTCGCGCACGGCACGCAGGGCCATTGCGGTCGCCAACGGCGGCAAACCCACTATGGGGCTGCGCTGGGTGAAAGGCGTCATGCGGCATCCGATTTTTGCCACCATCGTCGTGATCGGTGTTCTGGGAACGGTTGCCATCCCTGCGCTCAGCATGGACTTGAACCTGCCAGACAACGGGTCAGAGCCCGTTGGCTCGACCCAACGGATGGCCTATGACCAGATCACCAAGGGTTTTGGTCCCGGTTATAACGGCCCGCTCGTGATCGCCGTTGACATTACCCAGACCACGGACATTCAGGGTGATCTCGACGGGATCGGCAAGCGGCTCAGCAAGCTCGATGACGTGGCGTACGTCAGCCAAGGGCTTCCCGATGCCGGGCTCGATACGGCGATCATTCAGGTGATCCCCAAGAGCGCCCCGGATGCCGTGCAGACCAAGGCGCTCGTGCATAACATCCGCGACTTGGCCCCGTCGATTAAGAAGCAGTTCGACACACCGATTTCGGTCACTGGCGCGACCGCCGTCGGCATCGACATCTCCAATCGCCTCACTGCAGCGCTCATCCCGTTCGGGCTCATTGTCGTCGGACTCTCGGTGCTTCTGCTCATGATGGTCTTCCGTTCTGTACTCGTGCCGCTCAAGGCAGCACTCGGATTCCTGCTCTCCGTCGTCGCTTCCTTCGGGGTTGTCGTTGCGATCTTCCAGTGGGGTTGGCTCGCAGACTTCATCGGAGTCGCACACCCCGGCCCCATTTTGAGCTTCATGCCAATCCTGTTGATGGCTGTGCTCTTTGGTCTCGCGATGGACTATGAGGTCTTCCTCGTTTCCGGCATGCGCGAGGAATTCGTGAAGACGAAAGACGCGAAATTCGCGGTCTCTCACGGCTTCGCGAATGGCTCTCGTGTAGTCACGGCAGCGGCACTCATCATGTTCTTCGTCTTCGCGGCCTTCGTCCCAGACGGTTCGGGCGCGATCAAGCCCATTGCGCTGGGTCTCGCCGTGGGAATTGCCTTCGACGCATTCCTCGTGCGCATGACGCTCGTTCCGGCGATCATGACCCTGCTCGGCAAAGCCGCGTGGTGGATGCCGAAGTGGCTGGGGCGTCTCCTTCCCAACATGGATATCGAGGGTGAGAAGCTCCGTGAGCACCAGGATGCTGTGCTGTGGGCGCGTGGAGAACACGCTTCCGTTATCAGCGTGGAATCGCTGATGATCGGTAGTGCCGACCAGCCCGTTGGTCCGCTCAGCTTCACGGTTCCCGCGGGTGCGCTCGTTCTTGCGCGCGGTGCGCTTGCCGACCGCAGACTGATGGCGGCGACTCTGGGTGGCCACCTCGAGCCGGTATCTGGATACGCGCAATTGGGTGGACATCCGTTGCCCTCGGAAGCGGCGAAGGTCGCAAGGCTCGTCGCAACGGCGGAGGTCGGCGGCTTTGAGCGCACCGACAACCGGGTCACGCTGGGGGACCTGCTGACCGAGCGGCTAGAACTCACACAACCGTGGTACCGCTCGTGGTTTGTGCGAAGCAGGGTAGTTCGGCTCATCGGCCGACTTACGGCGGTCGGTGGGGGTACGGCCTTCTCTGAGAACTCGCAGCCACAACAGTTACCGCAGCTCGAGCGTGCCCTGGCGCTGTCCGTTGTTGCGCTCGCCGAACGCACCCCAGTGGTCATGCTCGACCAGCTTGATCCCTTTGCCTCGGCCGATGATGAACGCGCCTTCATTGCGGCGATCTGTGCGCTGGCGGAACCGGCAACCACCATCGTGATCGGGGCGCCGGACGTGCTGAGATCGGATGCGATGGAGTGCTCCGGCGGTCGCGTCGTGGTTGAGCTCGATCTCGATTCACTCGCCTACGAACTCTCTCTCAGCCCGGGATCGACCGCGGGCCCAGAAACTTCACTCACGTCAGACCGGGAGGTTCTTCGATGAGCCAGCCAGCTATCAACTCTCTGCCCACTCGCCGTCGTTGGCTGCGGTGGGCCGCGCTTGCCGCAGTGGTTTTCGTTCCGCTCGCGTTTGCCGGGCTCTTCGTCAGCGCACTCGCCGGGTCCAGCAACGCCCTCAAGAACATCCCGGCAGCGATCGTAAACCAGGACACCCTCGTCTACACAACCGCGGCGGATGGCACCAAGAGTCCCGTGTTCGCGGGTCGTCAGCTTGTGACAGAGCTGACCGGCGGGTCCGGTGGATTCGATTGGACCATCACCAATGAGAAGGCCGCCAAAAAGGCGCTGGCGGATGGTTCGGTCTACGCGATCCTCACCGTACCGAAGAATTTCTCCACGTCCATCCTTTCGCTCAGCACAGGCTCACCGAAGCGGGCCAATATCGCCATCAAGACGGATGACGCGCACAGCTACTTGACCGGTGCGCTCGCGCAAACCGTCGGAGATGGCATGGCGAACACCTTCGGCAAGGCGGTGACTGCGCAGTACATCTCCGGTCTCTATTCGAGCATCGGCGATATTGGTGGAGCGTTCTCCAGTGCCGCGGATGGCGCAACCCAGCTTTCAAGCGGTGTGAGTTCGTACACCGCCGGTGTTGATTCGCTCGCGGGCGGACTCGGTGAGCTGAGCTCCGGAGCTTCGAAGCTCACCCAGCTCAGCGGGGGAGTCGCCAGCTATACCGGTGGTGTCAGCCAGCTTGCAGCGGCACTGGCCCAGGCAAATGCCGGACTTCAGGCCGACCCGACAAACCCGGTCGCGCTCGCCACAGTGAATGCGCTGAGCGCCAAGCTCTCCGAAGCGGCCGCGAGTGGTTCAACGCTCAGCAGCCAGACTGCATCAGGGATCAGTGGTATTCAGGGCGGTATCTCCAAGAGCGCGTCCGGTGCGGCGCAACTTGCTGCAGGGTCATCCGGGCTCAACCAAGGCGCAAGTTCGCTCGCGTCCGGACTGCAGACCGGCGCGAACAAGGTGCCGAAGGCGAACTCCACCACCGCGGCGTCGTCAGCAAAGGTTGCATCGGATCCGGTGTCTGTCACGGTAACGCACGACAATCGCATTAAGGACATCGGCCAGGTCATCGCCACCTTCTTCGTGCCGCTTGGCTTGTGGATCGGTGCGCTCGCCGTGTTCCTGGTGCTGCGTCCGGTGACGAGGCGCGCGCTGTCGTCAACCGCAGCTAACGGAAGGCTCGTCTTCGCCGCATTGGCCAGAGCCAGTCTGATCACGATCGCGCAGGCCTTGCTCTTGGTGGGCTTGTTGCACTTGTCCCTCGGCGTCTCGTGGAGCTTGCTGCCGGTGACCCTTGGGTTCTCGATTCTCACCGCGCTGGCGTTCACGGCGTTCCATTACCTGCTCACGATTGGTCTCGGCAAGGCCGGGCTCGTTGTATCACTTTTCGTGCTGGCGATTCAGGTCACGTCAACTGGCGGGTTGTACCCCATTGAATTGCTCGCCGCTCCGTTCCAGTGGATCAGCCCGCTACTGCCTCTCACCTACGGGGTGCAGGGGATGCAGGCGATCATTGCGGGTGGCGACATTGGCACTGTCATCACGGCCGCGGTCACGTTGCTCGGGTTCGGACTCGCTAGCACGCTTCTCGCCCTCTGGGCGATCAGGCGCACTCGCCGATCCCAGTCGCTACTGGTCCGCGCCGCGATCGCCTAAGAGACGGATTGGAGGATCAGAGCCAGTCGCGCTTCTTGAAGGCTAGGTAGAGCGCGCCGGAGACGACGACGATAAGAACCACGGACATCCAGAGGCCCCAGGCCGTGCCGAAGCCCGCGAAGGCGAGGTTCTGACCGAAGAAGCCGGTGATGGCGGTCGGCACGGCAATGATTGCTGCCCAGCTGGTGACCTTCTTCATGATCATGTTCATCCGGTTGCCCTGGATGCTGATGTTGGTTTCCAGAATCGTCGTCACGAGGTCGCGCAGCGACTCTGTCCATTCCGTCGCCCTCAGCACGTGGTCGTAGACATCCTGAAAATACGGCATCATCGCGGGGTCGATCGACTGCAGGTCGCGGCGCAGCACGGTGTTGACGACCTCCCGCATGGGCAACACGACCCACCGCAACAGCACCAGTGACTTGCGCAGCTCGAACGATCTCTTCTGCACCTCTTTGTCGCGTGGCACGTCGTCGAAGAGTGCGTCTTCCAAGGATTCGATCTGTGCATCGAGGACTTGCACCGTGTCGAAGTGACCGTCGATGATCACGTCGAGAAGCCCCCACAGCAGGAAACCAATTCCGTGGCCGGCCAAGTCGATGTTGCTGTTCCAGCGCGCCATCACGGCGTCCATGTCGAAGTCTGGCTCGTGCACGGTGACCAGCGCGTGGGGCGTGATGAACGCCTTCACCTCGGTGGTATTCAACTCGCCCGTTGTCGTGTCGAGAGTGACGGCGTACGCGGCTAAGAAGAGGTGCGTGTCATAGCGATCGAGCTTGGGCCGCTGAAAGTCGTGCAGTGCGTCTTCCACTGCAAGACGGTGAAGGCCGAGTTCCTCCTCGATGACCCCGAGATCCGCTTCGTCGGGGGAGGTGAAGTCTGCCCACACGGTGCATCCTTCTTCTCCCATGTAGTCGGAGATATCGGCCACGGGAAAGTCTTCTTTCACAATCTTTCCGCCGCGGTACAGCCGTGTTGTCACCATTTGGGCAATGCTAGCCGTAGGGAGGGCTGGTAACGTGGAGGAGGCTTTGCCCCGCTTGCGGGGGCACCAGAGAAGCAATGGCATCGATGCACTAACGGTGCCAGCGAGACAACAGTGAGCAGCGGGATGACCGGCAAACGACACTCAGATTCCAGTACCTATTCTTTTGTAGTTGTAGCCAATCGCCTCCCCGTAGACCGCGTGGTTGACGAAGACGGCGGCGGTCAGTGGCAGCGTTCTCCCGGAGGTCTGGTGACGGCCCTCGAACCTGTGATGCGCACCAACGGCGGTGCCTGGGTCGGCTGGGGCGGCCAGCCGGATCTCGACTTCGAACCATTTGACAGTGCTGGCATTCGAGTTGTTCCCGTCGCACTCAGCCAAGAAGAGATCGAGCACTACTACGAGGGTTTCTCCAATGACACCCTGTGGCCGCTGTACCACGACGTCATCGCACCGCCGACGTACCAGCGCGATTGGTGGGAGGCCTACCTTCGCGTTAACAGGCGATTCGCCGAGGCTACGGCTGCGATCAGCGCGCCGGACGCGGTTGTGTGGGTTCAGGACTACCAGCTGCAACTCGTGCCAAAGCTGCTGCGCGAGCTGAGGCCGGACCTCACGATCGGCTTCTTCAACCACATCCCGTTCCCGCCGTACGGTATCTATTCGCAGCTTCCCTGGCGCACCCAGATCATCGAGGGACTGCTGGGCGCAGATGTCATCGGCTTTCAGCGCACCGCGGATGCCAATAACTTTTCGCAGGCGGTGAGACGCCTTAAGGGCTTCGCAACAAAGGGCGCGCTCATTGACGTTCCCTTGATCGACCCCTCGCCCGGCGTCCGAGTGAACGGCCCGATTCACAGTGCGGCACCGAGCCGCACCGTGATCGCAAAAGCATTTCCGATCTCGATCGACTCCACGAGCTTCGAGAAGATGGCCCGCGATCCGAAGATCCAGGCGCGCGCGCAGCAGATTCGTGAAGACCTTGGCAACCCGAAGACCGTCATGCTCGGTGTCGACCGGCTGGACTACACCAAGGGAATCACGCACCGGCTACAGGCGTATGGGGAACTGCTCGCCGAGGGAGAGCTCGACGTCGAAGAGGTCGTACTCGTACAGGTTGCGAACCCGAGCCGGGAACGCGTCAAGGCCTACATGGAACTGCGTGACGAGATCGAGTTGACGGTGGGTCGTATCAACGGTGATTTCGGCACTATCAGCCATACCGCGATCAGCTATCACCACCACGGGTATCCGCGCGAAGAGATGGTCGCACTGTATCTCGCGGCTGACGTCATGCTGGTGACCGCGCTGCGTGACGGGATGAACCTCGTTGCCAAGGAGTACGTCGCCTGCCGTTTTGATGAAGACGGGGTGCTCATCCTGAGCGAGTTTGCTGGTGCATCCGATGAGCTGAGAAGGGCACTGCTCATCAACCCGCACCACATCGACGGGTTGAAGGCAACCATCCTTCAGGCTGTTGGTATGCCGAAGCGGGAGAGAACGGCCAGAATGCGTGCCCTGCGCAGGAAGGTCATGACGAACGACGTGGCGAAGTGGTCATCCGCGTTCCTGCACGAACTCATGGCGAGCAGGGACCGCGCGCGAGCGCATCCGGTAGAACCGTGACCGAGTCACAGCACCTGCCCGACACAGCGGCACTCCGGGCCGCGCTCCAAGAACTCGCGATGACGGAGCGCCTTCTCGTCGCGCTCGACTTCGACGGCACCCTGGCGCCAGAGGTCGATGATCCAGAAGCGGCTCGCGCACTGCCCGAGGCGAAAGCTGCTGCACTCAGGCTTGGTGCCGCACCCGACACTCGAGTCGCGCTGGTTTCTGGGCGCGCACTCGCGAGCCTCGACCGGGTCGCTGAGATGCCGAAGAACGTTCTGCTCGTCGGTTCACACGGCATTGAGCTTCGCTTGGATACGCCGGATGCGACCCTCGCGCTCAACGCTGCCGAACTGGCACGAGTGAGAGAGCTTGGTGCGCTGCTCGATGAGGTGGCAGGGTCCTTCGAAGGAGTCTGGGTGGAGTCAAAACCCGCTGGATTCGGTCTGCACACGCGGCTGGCCACGGATGCTGATCGCCACGCCGTAGACGCACTCGCAGTGAAGCGAACTGAGGCCGAGTTCGAAGACCTCACTATGCGCCAAGGAAAGAATGTGCTCGAGTTCTCGGTGCGCTCCACGACCAAGGGGGAGGCGATTCAGCTGCTGCGCGACTACACTGCCGCAACGGCGACGTTCTTTGCGGGCGATGATGTGACCGACGAGGATGCGCTCGCGGCGCTCGGAGCCGGCGATGTCGGCCTCAAAGTCGGCAGCGGCGAGACTGCCGCAGATTTCCGAGTCTCCACGCCTGCCGAGGCAGCGGTCGTGTTGCACGAACTCGCGGATTTGCGCGACGCGCGGGCGCACTCGTAGCCAACGGCTACTGCTCGGTTTCCCACACGTGTGGGCCGCCGTCCGGCGCGAGCGGATAGTGCCATACCTGTTCCTGGACGAGGAGTGCGAGATCCCTCAGGATGATGGGGTCGACGATGGACACATCCCGTGGCCTCGTGTCGAAAACGCACAGCGCCCCGATGCGTTGGCCGTCGGAGGATTCGATGGGGTACCCCGCATAGAACGCCACGGGTGAGTCGGGCGAGAACCGCGGGTCCTTGCGGGCGTCCGCGATGATGAGCGGAGACGTCGACTGAATCGTCAGCGGGCACACCGCCAGTTCAAGCGGCAGGTCAGTGACGTTGGACCCGGAGATGGACTTGTGCCACTGTCTGTTCTTGCCGACTAGCGTGAATGCTGCTCCCTGGGTTCCGAACACCGAGCGTGCGGTGGCTACGATGCGGTCGATCGTCTCATCCGGTGCGCCACCAATGATGTGCAGGCGTTCGAGCGTGTTGTAGCGGTCCTCTTCCCCTTGCGCGCGATTACGGTCGCCTCGGGCCGACGTTCCCGCAGCGCCCTGGGCTGGGCACGCTTGTTCGTTGAGGTGCGGCGCAAGCTCACGCGCAAGGAAATAGCCCCACTGTTTGTAACGCTCCGGCGTGCCAAGGCGCTCCGTCGCAGGCGAAGTGGCGCTGGGTAGCGTCATATACTCGAGCCGTGGATCCGCGGAGCACAGTTCGCGAGTGATGTGGTTGAGGCGCGTAGCGTGCGCATTGGCGAGTCGCCCAAAGAAGTTGTTGAACGGCGGCACCGGCCTAATCGGCGATTGGCCGACGATCGTGACACGAGTGGATGTGGGAGTGCCGTCGAGCAGGCTCTCGATGAGCGCGCGCATTGACGCTCGCCACTGCGCGCGCGGGGTAAGCGAGAGTGCATCGCTTGCGCCGACGATCACGACGACGGCGTCATAGCTTGAGAGCGTGTGTTCCTGCAACGACTTGTATGCGCCAGCGATCTTCTCGTCGGGGTAGACGAGAATATCCACGTCGGCACCTCGGCCGGTGGCGGCAGACAGTGCCCTGGCGAGTTCGCCGGGAAGAGCCAACTGGTGAGTCGCGACACCCCATCCGGTGGCGAGTCCGTTGCCGAACACAAGAAGGCGGTCCGGATCGAGCCCGCTGGCATGAGCCTGAGGAATGCCGCTTGCGCGCGGAGTAGTGGCGAGCGACTCGACGACGTCGTGATACCACGCACGCATAAAGACCCGCATCACAACGTTCACCGCTTCGTGCATAGTCCCCACCCCCACAGCGTTGATCGACTCTATCGGTGTGGGGCCGTGAGACACGAAGCGACCGGCGATCCATGCCGCTTGCCGGGAAGTTCTAGACTCGTGACATGCCTGATACTGCCTCTTCCCAACCCGACATGAAACCGCGCTCCCGCACCGTCACCGACGGCATCGAGGCCATGACGTCTCGCGGAATGCTCCGCGCCGTGGGAATGGGTGACGCTGACTGGGATAAACCGCAGATCGGCATCGCAAGTTCGTGGAACGAAATCACGCCATGCAACCTCTCGCTTGACCGTCTCGCACAGGCGTCGAAAGAGGGCGTTCATTCCGGCGGAGGATACCCACTGCAGTTTGGCACCATCTCCGTATCCGACGGCATCTCGATGGGCCACGAGGGTATGCACTTTTCACTTGTCTCGCGTGAGGTTATCGCAGACTCGGTCGAGACCGTGATGATGGCGGAGCGGCTCGATGGCTCCGTTCTGCTCGCCGGGTGTGACAAGTCGCTGCCGGGGATGCTGATGGCGGCTGCCCGGCTAGATCTGGCATCCGTTTTCCTCTACGCGGGTTCGATCGCTCCAGGCTGGGTGAAGCTCAGTGACGGCACTGAGAAAGACATCACCATCATCGACTCCTTCGAGGCTGTCGGCGCGGTGCAGGCCGGGCGGATGTCTGAAGCAGACGCGAAGCTTATCGAGTGTTCATTCGCACCAGGCGAGGGTGCCTGCGGTGGCATGTTCACCGCGAACACCATGGCAAGCGTTGCAGAGGCTCTGGGGATGAGCCTTCCTGGCTCTACGTCCCCTGGAGCGGCAGACCGTCGCCGTGACTATTTCGCCCACCGCAGCGGCGAGGCGGTTGTCAACCTGCTTCGCTTGGGCATCACCACGAGGGACATCCTCACCAGGGAGGCGTTCGAGACCGCCATTGCGGTCGTCATGGCCTTCGGCGGATCAACCAACGCCGTGTTGCACCTGTTGGCGATCGCCAACGAGGCGGAGGTCGAGCTGAGCCTGCACGACTTCAACCGCATCGGCGATAAGATTCCGCACATTGGAGATCTCAAGCCGTTCGGCCAGTTCGTGATGCACGATGTCGATAAGCAGGGCGGCGTTCCCGTTGTGATGCGGGCGCTCCTCGAAGCAGGCCTCATGCACGGGGATGCGCTTACTGTCACAGGCAAAACGCTCGCCGAGAACATGGAAGAGCTCAAGCCGAACGACCTCGATGGCACGGTTCTGCGCAAGCTCGATAACCCGATCCACAAAACGGGTGGGCTCACCGTGCTTCACGGTTCGTTTGCGCCCGAGGGTGCCGTAGTAAAGACCGCCGGGTTCGACAAGGATGCGTTTGAGGGGCCCGCCAGGGTTTTCGAGCGTGAGCGTGAAGCACTGGATGCACTCGCGGCAGGCACGATCAACAAGGGTGAGGTGCTCGTCATCCGCTATGAAGGCCCGAAGGGTGGGCCGGGCATGCGCGAGATGCTCTCCATAACGGCTGCGATCAAGGGTGCAGGCCTCGGCAAGGATGTACTACTCTTAACAGACGGCAGGTTCTCAGGCGGCACAACCGGACTGTGCATCGGCCACATAGCACCCGAAGCGGTGGACGCAGGTCCTATCGCCTTCGTGCGCGATGGTGATCTAATACGGGTCGATATCGCAGCTCGCTCGCTTGACCTACTGGTTGAGCCCTCAGAGCTGGCAGCTCGCCAAGATGGTTGGGCTCCACTTCCTCCGCGCTATACCCGTGGCGTTCTCGCAAAATACTCGAAGCTCGTGCACTCCGCTGCAGAAGGCGCGATCACCGGTTAGTTTGCGCCCATCATTCGCGCCTCATAGAACCCAAGGATCTACAAGATGTCCACGGAATCCACTCCCGTGCCCCACGCGTCACCCACGACAAGTAAGAGCAAGGCACCAGCCCCAGAAGTACTGACGGGATCAGGGGCGCTGCTGCGCTCGCTGGAGCACCTCGGGATCAAGGATGTCTTCGGCTACCCCGGCGGAGCCATCATTCCGTTCTACGACGAGCTCATGTCGTCGACCACCATCCGCCACATCCTGGTTCGCCACGAACAGGGTGCGGGTCACGCGGCCGAGGGTTACGCCTCGTCAAGCGGCCAGATCGGTGTCTGTATCGCGACATCCGGT
>JBDTAD010000528.1:0-6901 GCA_039924815.1 Lacisediminihabitans sp. | reverse complement strand
CCGCCGAGGACCAGCTTGACCGGCAGGAGCGGATCCGGTCCACCATAAGACAAGTAGTCCTGTCGATTGACGTCGACCTCGACGCCGTCCGGCAAGGTGCTCTTCACGTCGCGACCGATGGCGGCGGCCAATTCCGCGCTCTCCTTGGGCGGAACCCAGACCTCATACTGGGGAGGATTTTCGGCGAGCTGCTGGGGTGTTGCCTGCGCCACGTATGCGGAACTGAGGAGGAACATACTGGGCTCGGTTCGCCCCGAAGAAGGCGTAACCCCCACGACCACTGCTGTCACGTCGCTGTCGCCGAGCAACGTGACCACGGGGTGGCTGCGCAGGTCTGGCGAGCCAAGATCGTGGTAAAAAACGTCGTTGACCACAACTGCGGGTGCCAGCCGGAGCTCGTCCGCGTCCTCCAGCCAACGTCCCGCCACGATTTGGATGCGATGCATGGTGCCGTAATCTGCGTCAACCGCCTGCGCGCTTACGTCGCGCGTGCCATCCGCGAACTGCACGGCGAGGTTGCCGTACTGAGTTCTGCTCCAGTAGTCGATGCCGTAGCGCTCTGTGACCGCGCGAATCTCAGAGGTGAACTCCTCCCCCGCAACCGGGTTTCCAGATTGGGTGTGCACGTTGATCGACAGCGCGGCGGGGCGGCCCGAACCGCGCTCAAAGCTCTCCGTGGTCGACTGCTGAACAATGGCGCCGAGGCCCACCACGGTAGTGAGAGCACAGACAGCAATGGCAACGCCGATCAGGCTGAGGAGCACACGCCCACGGTGGATGCGCAGCTCGGCCCAGGCTTCAAGCACAGCTCCGGCCAGCTCAGCGAACCGGCTGAAGCGCTCACGCTCTTTCTTGCGGGCAGTCACGAAGTCCCCTCTGACGGATCTACGTTGGCCAGCGAGAGCGCGAGAACCCTGTTGACATCTACCGGCGTCAGCACGCCACGATCAAGCCGATAGTGGCGCCGCGCCAATGCGGCCACATTCGCGTCGTGGGTGATGGTGATGAGCGCAGCACCAGAATGCTCCGTAATCTCATCGAGCAGTGCCATCACGCTCGCACCGGTCTCAATATCGAGCGCTCCAGTCGGCTCATCGGCGAGAATCAGCCTGGGTCCGCGCACGAGGGCCCGGGCGATCGCCACCCGTTGTTGCTCACCGCCGGAGAGCTTCTCCGGCATCGAGAGCATCCGGTCGCTCAGCCCAACCCGCTCGAGCATCTCGGCCGCGAGTTGCCTTCGGCGCCAAAACTGCCGCCCGGTGGCATAGAGGAGCGGGGTCATCACGTTCTCGAGCGCCGTGCGCCCGGCGAGCAGGTTGAACTGTTGGAAGATGAATCCGATATCGCCACCGCGCGCCCGGTCCCTGCGTCCCGCACTCAACGACGATGCTGGTTGGTCGTCGTAAAAGATCTCACCGCTCGTAGGGGTGTCGAGAAGTCCGAGCAGATTGAGCAGCGTGGACTTGCCGGACCCCGACCGGCCGACGATGCTGACGTGATCACCGACCTCGAGAGTGAGATCGACTCCTCGCAGGATCTGCAGTGGAGGGGCATCCGGCAACTCGACCTGACGAGTCACCGCCTCCAGCCTGAGCAGGCTCACCCTCCGCACACCATTCCATTGCCCGTGTTGACGCAGTTGGCAGTGCCGTTGCCACCCGGCTTCGCTGGCGCTCCTGGAATGAACTCCAAGACAGAGTCGCCCTTGGCGACACCCGCGGTTACCTCGACGCTCTTTCCATCGCTGAGGCCAAGAGTCACCGGCGTCTTCTTGTGAGAACCGTCAGGCTGCACGAGATAAACATTGCCGGTTCCCGACCCGCCCTCGACCGCCGTGGTCGGCACGATGAGCGCGTTCTCGGACTTTCCACCGGGGATGACCAGATGGGCAGAGAGCCCAGCGAACACTTTCACGTCGGCAGGCACGGCACATCGCACCGTCGTACTGCCGGAGGAACTTGTCGACCCCGCATTGCTTCCGGTCGACGGACTGTCGCTCACTTTAGCGCCTGCCAGCGCTGTCGATATGGTCAGGCCAGTGCAGCTGAAGGGCGCGGGGCCACCGGCGATGGTCACCAGAGCCTCGGTCGGCTGATTGAGCAAACGGTACTGCTGCGCGGGATCGAGGGAGCCGCTGACGTTGAAGGATGCCGGAGCCACCTGCCCCACAACCTCCCCCACGGACACCACCTGGCCCACGATCACAGGAAGGCTGGAGAGGGTTCCGGCCGCGCCCGACTTCACCGTTACCGTCTTATAAGACAGGGATCCGTCATCCCGCGGAGTCTCTTGCCTGATGGTCACTATGGGAGTGTCCACTCCGACCTGTTGCCCCTGAGTCACCAGAACTTTGAGCACGTCACCCGCGAGCGTCGCTTTCACCGGCACGGCCGGATCAGCGGCGACCGCGCCCGTGAGCTTCACGTCATTCTTTATCGTCCCCGAGGTGACCTGCACCTGGGGTTCAGTGATGTGCCCGGTCGGTACTGCGGGGTCGGCTGCTGCACTGGGATTGGCAAAAAAGGCAACTTTTACCAGCGCGATAGCGATCGCCGCGAAGATCACGAGACGGATGATCGGGAAAACCCACTTGCGCGCCACGCCCATCTGCACTCCTCCATTGACAGCCAAAGTTTCTTCACTTTAGCGGGCGCGATGGACAATGCTCCGTGCTTGCGGGGATAAAACCCGGATCTCAGGAGAAAATCAGGGATAACCCTGACGCCGACGTTGAGGTCTGCCAGAGCGGGCTCTGACGCTCGCCTAGGCCTCGATCACCACGGGAACGATCATCGGCCGACGGCGGTGCTGGGTGTTGACCCAGCGGCCCACGGTGCGACGAATGACCTGGCTGAACGCGTGCGTATCGCGAGTGCCGTTCTCGGCGGCGTCCGTCAGCGCGCGAATGATCAGCGGCTTGACCGCGTCGAATATCGCCTCATCCTCTGCAAATCCGCGAGCCTGGATCTCCGGTCCGACGATGACGCGACCGGTCTGCGGGTCCACGGCAGCGAAGATCGAGATGAAGCCCTCTTCGGCGAGGATCCTGCGGTCCTTAAGATCGGCATCCGTGATCTCACCGACTGTCGACCCATCCACGTAGACATAGCCAAGGTCGAGCTGGCCGACCACCGTGGCGACGCCGTCCTTGAGATCAACGACCGTGCCATCCGCACCGATGATTGTGTTCTCCTCAGGGACACCGGTGGCGATAGCGAGCTGCTGGTTCGCAACGAGGTGGCGGTACTCGCCGTGTACAGGCAGCACATTCTTCGGCTTGAGGATGTTGTACACGTAGAGAAGTTCGCCCGCTGCAGCGTGCCCGGAGACGTGCACCTTGGCATTGCCCTTGTGTACAACGTTGGCACCGAGTTTTACCAGCCCGTTGATGACCCGGTAGACGGCGTTCTCGTTGCCGGGGATGAGGCTCGACGCAAGGATAACGGTGTCACCCTTGCCCACCTCGATTTGGTGCTCGAGGTTAGCCATGCGCGCCAGTACGGCCATCGGCTCGCCCTGGGAACCCGTCGACATGTAGACGATCTTGTTGTCGGGCAGATCGGCGGCCTTCTTGGCCTCGATGAGCACACCATCCGGCACCTTGAGATAGCCGAGCTCAGCGGCGATGTTCATGTTGCGTACCATGGAGCGCCCCATGAAGGCGACCCTGCGTCCGTTGGCGTGGGCGGCATCCAGCACCTGTTGCACGCGATGCACGTGACTAGAGAAACTCGCCACGATAACGCGACGAGGCGCCTTGGAGATCACACTCTCGAGTACCGGCCCGATGTTGCGTTCCGGTGCGGTGAATCCTGGAACGTCGGCGTTGGTAGAGTCCGGCAGGAACAGGTCGACGCCTGCTTCTCCCAGACGCGCAAAGGCGCGCAAATCGGTGATGCGGTCATCGAGCGGCAACTGGTCCATCTTGAAGTCGCCGGTGTGAAGGACGACGCCGGCGGTGGTCTTGATCGCGACCGCCAACGCATCCGGAATCGAGTGGTTGACGGCGATGAACTCGAGGTCGAACGGCCCGATCTTCTCGTTCTGGCCCTCCCGCACCGTGAGCGTGTACGGCTTGATGCGGTGCTCCTTGAGCTTCGCTTCAACCAGGGCGAGCGTGAGGGTCGAGCCGATGAGTGGCAAGTCCTGGCGCAGCTTGAGCAGGTAGGGCACGGCTCCGATGTGGTCCTCGTGGCCGTGCGTCAGAACTACGCCGAGCACGTCACCGAGCCGGTCCCTGATGGGACTGAAGTCGGGCAGGATCAGGTCGACACCGGGCTGGTTCTCCTCGGGGAAGAGCACCCCGCAGTCAACAATGAGCAGCTTGCCGTCGATTTCATAGACGGTCATATTGCGGCCAATTTCGCCGAGGCCGCCAATCGGGGTGACCCGAAGAGTTCCTGCTGCGAGCGTGCTGGGTTCGTAAATCGGTGAATTCATAGCGTCCAGTGTTTGCGGCCCGGTCGAATGACGGTGAGCCAAATTGCGGGGCCTCTAACCCCCGGTTTAAGTTGAGTGGCTAGCGGGTGGTGCCGGCGACCTTCGGAAGCGCTCCGCCCGCTGCGGCGTTGCGGTCCGGCCGGAAGTTGCTCAGGTCAACCCCCGTGATCTCACCAACGAGCGCGATCTCGTCCTCGATCTGTGCGGCCTCGAAATCTTCCGGGCCGACCAGGGGCAACCGTACCCTTGGCGAGTTGATTCGACCGAGCCCGTGCAGGATGTACTTCGCGGCGACGGTTCCGGGAACATGAGTCATCACAGCGCGGACGAGTGGTTCGAGTTGCTTGTGCGCAGCGGTCGCGGTGGCGAGGTCGCCCGCATTGACCGCGTCGACGATGACCCGGTACGGAGCAGCAGCGATGTTGGCCGTCACACCGACAAGGCCGGACGCGCCAATGGCCAGATGAGGCAGCACGTTCGTGTCATCACCGGAGAAGTAGAGTAGGTCGGTCTGGTTGAGAACGCGACTAACCTCGGCAAAATCACCCTTGGCATCCTTCACGGCGCGGATGTTGGGATGCTGGGATGCCCGGAGGATCGTCTCGTATTTGATGGGGATGCCGGTGCGCCCCGGAATGTCGTAGAGGATAACCGGGAGGTCCGTGGCGTCAGCGATCATCCGAAAGTGAGTGAGCACACCGGCCTGGGTTGGCTTGTTGTAGTAGGGCGTGACGATCATGACGCCGTCTGCGCCGGCCTTTTCGCTGGCCTTGTACAACTCGATGGCGTGCGCGGTCTCATTAGAGCCACCACCGGTGATGGTCTTGGCTCGCCCGGCCGCGACGGCCTTGCTGACCTCGACCAGCCTGATCTTCTCCGGGTCGGTGAGCGTGCTGGTTTCACCCGTGGTGCCCGAGACAACGATGCCGTCCGCACCCGCGGTAATGACGTCGTCGATGTGCTTCTCGACTCCTGGCCAGTCGACTTCGCCGTCTGGGGTGAACGGAGTGACGAGTGCGACGAGCACCTGACCGAAGGGATTGTTCTGCGTAGACACGTCTACAGGGTAACGGTTGAGGCGGGTATGCGTCTTCCTTGAAGGTCATCGAGGTGTACCGGGCCCGTTGAACGTTGTAATCTCACGTCACACTGGCTCAGCGCCAGAGTGATGGGCATAGCGTGATCCCACTATGAACGCACCCCTCGTTTTCGGACTCCTTGTTGGTCTCGTGGGCTTCGCCACCGCGCTCGGACTGCTCTGGCGTTCACAGACCGGCCGAGTTCGCGGAGCCGCTAACAATGACACCGTGATCGAACTCTCAGAGATCGCACCGGATGCCGTGGCCGGCAGCGGAGCGACGCTCTTGCAGTTCTCCACCGAAGTCTGTGCACCGTGCACAGCCACGCATTCCATCCTCGGCGACATCGCACGAGACCGGGGCGACGTCACTCACGTCGACATTGATATGACGCGCCGGACGGATCTCGCCAGCAGGTTTAATATCTTGCAGTCCCCCACAACGTTCATCCTGGATGCTCGCGGAGTCGTGCGAGCGCGGATTGGTGGCGCGCCTCGTCGCGCCGAAGTCACCGCCGCGCTAGATCGCATCCTCCCGCTTGTGACCGCCGCCTAACGATGGAGCATCGATGACCCTCTCCAACCACACACCCCTTTCTTCCTTCAAAGCCGGTCTCGTGGCGAGACCCGGACAGCGTGGAATTGACCCGCGCGGGCCACGATTCGGCGCGGGCATCACAGCAACACTGCTGCTCGTTACTGTAGGACTCTCGCTCGGAACCGCGACGACCGCGCCCGGAACGCTCGCGCAGCGGGTAGCCCAGCCCGGTTTTATCCTGCTCTCGCTCATCGCGATTCTCTTTGCTTGGGGTGCGTTTGCCGGTGTGCAGAAGCATCCATACGGCTGGCTGTTCAAGAAACTTGTGCGCCCCCGACTCGCCGCACCCCTGCACCTTGAGGACCCGAAGCCGCCAACGTTCTCGCAGGGCGTCGGCCTCGCAGTCACACTGATCGGCGTGCTGCTGCATCTTGCGGGCGTACCCCTGGGGCTCGTGGTCCCGGCCGCTGCAGCGTTCATCGCCGCCTTCCTGAACTCTGTCTTCAACTACTGCGTTGGGTGCCAGTTCTATCTCATACTCGTGCGCGCGCACCTCCTCGGCAGTCGGTCCACGGTGGCCCTCTAACCGAGCGAGGCTCGTAGCTTAGGCTGGAACTTCGATTCGAGGGGGCAGCATGGTCACGCAGAAAAAGGGCACGATGCGAGTGCTTGTGGCCGGGGCCTCCGGGTTGATCGGCACCGAACTGTGCCGGCAGCTGCGCGAGGACGGCCACGAGGTGCACACGCTTGTGCGACGAAAACCCGCGACCGCGAACGAACATAACTGGGCGCCGACCGCGCGCATCCTTGACTCCAGTCTCATCGACTCAGCCGACGCGGTCATC